>JAFAFD010000261.1 GCA_023423675.1 Pseudomonadota bacterium
ACGCCGCCCTGCCTGACAGGGCGGCCCACGAGGCATGGTTGAATCGCCCACAGGGCGGCGTCCGGTGCGTGCTGGAAGAGAAAGCGCCCCGGGCGGGGCGCTCGGCGGGTGGCGTTAGAGCGGGCGGATACTGCGCGCCACTTTCGGGTCACGCTGGATGTAGCCCTTGTTCTCGAGGGCGGTCAGGCGCTGCTGGATGGCGAACTGGCGGACGCCGGCCTTGGCTGCCAGTTCTGCGACGGTGGGTGCGTAGCCTTTCTCCGCCCAGAACGCTCGGATGTGCCCGAGCGTTTCGTTCTGCATCGTCGACGGGGCCTGCTTCACGGCTGAGCCTCGCGAGATCCGTGCGCGTTCATCGCCCCGTCTTGCTTCTGCGCTGCAACCTTCTTCAGTTGGCTGGCGAGATGTGCCGGCAGACCGTGGATCAGCAGGGTGTCGGAGCCTGAGTCGAACTCCACCTTGGTGCCGAGGAGGTGTGCCTCGAAGCTGATCGACAGGCCTTCGGCGCGGCCGGTGAAGCGGCGGAACTGGTTGAAGGTGCGCTTGTCCGCCGGGATCTCCGGCGACAGGCCGTAGTCCTTGTGCTGGATGAAGTCGTAGAACGCCCGTGGCTGCTGTTCGTCGATCAGTTCGGAAAGGGCGTCGAGGGTCATCGGCTCACCGAGGCGTGCCTGCGCGGTGGCGTAGTCGACCAGCGACACGGTTTTTTCGCGGGCCTGTTCCTCGGCCATGCCCTCGCTTTCCACGAAGTCGCTGAAGGCTTTCAGCAGGGTGCGCGTCTCGCCCGGCGAATCGACCCCTTCCTGGCAGCCGATGAAGTCGCGGAAGTAGTCGGAGAGCTTTCTCCCGCCCTTGCCCTTGATGAACGAGATGTACTGCTTCGACTGCTTGTTGTTGCGCCACTCGGAGAGGTTGATTCGCGCCGCCAGGTGTAACTGGCCGAGGTCGAGGTGGCTCGACGGGGTGACGTCCAGTGACTCGTTCACCGCCGCCCCTTCGCTGTGGTGCAGCAGGGCGATCGCCAGGTAGTCGGTCATGCCCTGCTGGTAGTGGGCGAACAGTACGTAGCCGCCGGTGGAGAGGTTGGACTCTTCCATCAGCTTCTGCAGGTGTTCCACCGCCTCGCGGCTGAACCCCACGAAGTCGCGGTCGCCTTCCAGGTACTCGCCGAGCCAGCCGCTGAACGGGTAGGCCCCGGACTCGCCCTGGAAGAAGCCCCAGGCCTTGTTCTTGGCGTTGTAGCTTTCGTTGAGGTCGGCCAGCAGGTTCTCGATGACCTGGGAGTTACCCAGCTCAGCGTCGCGCGCATGGAGCACGGTCGGGGTGCCGTCGGGCTTCTTGTCGATCAGGTGGATGATGGAATGGCGGATAGGCATGGCTGCCTCCTATGTTGGTGAGGTGGTCAGACGCCTACGGGAACTTCTTCGCCGCCCAGTGCTACCAGCAGCTCGGGGATGAATTGCTGGAAGGTGAGCATCATCAGGACGAAGCTGGCGTCGGCCTGTGCGAACTCGTCGGAATCCTTACCAGCGTCGTCCAGTGCCCGCTCCTGCAGCAGGTCGTCGAAGCGGAGGCTGCGGATCACCAGACCCTCGTCGAGTACGAAGTAGAGGTCTTTCTTCCAGGCGAGAGCGAGCTTGGTGACGCTCTTACCTGAGTCGAGGTGCTGGCGGATCACGTCGCTGGTCAGGTCCTGGTGTTTGGCGGTGATGCTGCCTTGCTCGTCGGTGTCGCGGAGCAGGGCGCCGTCGCACAGCCAGAAGTCGCCACCCGCATTAGTTTCTTGGCTTCGCAGCCACTCGGTCATGGTTGCCGTCGGCGAAACCTTGGTTGCGATCGGTCGGACGGGGAGAGAGCCCAGGGCTTCGCGCAAGGTCGACAGCAGATCCTCGGCGGCCTTCGCCGTGGCGGTGTCCACGATCACCAGGCCTTGCGCCGGCATGATTGCGGCGAAGGTGCGCTTGCGGCGGGCGAACGCGCGCGGTAGGAGGGTCTGGACGATCTCGTCCTTCAACTGGTCGCGCTCTTTCTTGTAGACCTTGCGCTGCTGGGTTTCCTCGATCTCTTCGACCTTCTCCTTCAGTGCTTCGTTGACCACGCTGCCAGGCAGGATCTTCTCCTCCTTGCGGCAGCAGATCAGCCAGAATCCGTTCGCCTCGCGTACCAGCGGTGCGTCACCCTTGCCGACCGGCGGCGCGAAGCCGTAGGTGGTCAACTCCTGGGAGGCGCAGGGGCGCGCTGGTTTGCTCGCCAGGGCACTTTCCAGAGCGCTGGCCGTTGTGTCGATGGGTTGGGTGAGGCGGTAGATCAGTAGGTTGCGGAACCACATGGTGCTGTCTCCGGGCGGCCCGGCGCTCAGACGATGCGCCAGAGCCTGCGGTAGGGGTTGTCGAAGGGGATGTCGTCGTCGTAGCTGTCGTAGTCGGTCGCCGGTTGCGGCTGGTGGTGAGTGGTCGGCCGCGGTGGCGGCTCGCGGCCAGGGCCAGGGCCAGGGCCACGCGCCTGGCCTGCCTGCTCAGGCTTGCCGCCGAGCAGTTGCATGTTGCCGTTGATGTCGACCACTACCTCGGTGCTGTAGTGGTCCTGGCCGTCCTGGCCCTGCCACTTGCGGGTGCGTAGGCTGCCTTCGATGTAGACCTGGGAGCCCTTTCGCAGGTATTGCGCTGCGATTTCGGCCAGCCGGCCAAAGAGCACGACCCGGTGCCACTCGGTGCGCTCCTGCTGCTGGCCGGTCTGCTTGTCTTTCCAGCTTTCGCTAGTGGCCAGACTGAGGGAGGTGACCGCCTTTCCGCCCGGGGTAGATCTTGCGTCTGGATCCTGGCCCAGATGGCCGACCAGGATTACCTTGTTCACTCCGCGTGCCATGGCTCAGGCCTCCGCCTCAGCCGGCGGCACCGAACTGGCCGGCGCCACATCGACTCCCTGCAAAGCGAAGTAGATGCGGGCGCAGGCTTGGGCGTCCGGCATCGCGCGGTGAGCCTCCACCAGGTCCTCCCCGGTGAAGTGCTTGTATGCCTCGGCCAAGGTCGGCAGCTTGTTGCGGGGAAGCGCGACCTGTGCGCGGGAGCGATAGCAGGTGCAGAACTTCTCACCCGATTCCTTGAAGGCGTTGGCCGCATCCTCGTCCTGGTAGCGCATCAGCGCGATGCGAGTGATACGGTCGTCGAAGCTGATGTTGTGCGCCGCGCGGCGGGCTGCGCGGCCGTTGATCGCAAGAAAGCCCTCCAGAGCCTCGGCCTCGCTGATGCCAACATCCATCGCCTGTTCGTGGCTGATGCCGTGGATCGCGGTCATTTCGGGGGTGATTTCCCAGCCGTTGGGTCGCACGATCGCCTCAAAGCGATCGATGGTGTTGCCGGCGGCATCGCAGAGCAGAGCGGCAACTTCCACGATGTGGGGCTGGCACGGGTCTTCACTGGGCAACTTCCACTCGGGAATACCCGTCGTTTCGAAGTCGAAAATGTTGGTGAGCATGGTCTGTCCTCAGTGGTTGGGCATCAGGCTGCGCGCTCGATGAACGCGCACCCGGATGCCGCACCGGCGGCGGGCGCTGGCGCAGGCGGTTCGGAGGGGTCGGGGGGGATTAGGAGGAGGGGTGCTTGCGGTAGCCGATGGCGTACAACCGTTCAGCCTGTTCGCGCGTGAGCATGAACGTACAGGAGCCAACCTTGTACTGGTAGTCGCTGAGCATGGCATCGACAGCCTGGGCGGCGATCTGCTCGGGGGTGGGGAGCGGGCGGAACAGCATGTCGCGCGTGCGGTAGTACTGTTCTTGGCCGTTGTCGTACGCAACTAACGACTCGTCGCTGATGTACCGAATTTCACAGCGCCGATACTCCGGCCAGATCATGTGCCTGTATTCGCATTCCACGCCGACCGGCGGCAGGCCGTCTTGGCCGTTCCACTGTATGACAGGCTCCTTTGCCTCATC
The DNA here is from genome assembly GCA_023423675.1 of Pseudomonadota bacterium. Lineage (GTDB taxonomy): Bacteria > Pseudomonadota > Gammaproteobacteria > Xanthomonadales > Xanthomonadaceae > Stenotrophomonas. The sequence goes on from JAFAFD010000261.1 coordinate 3,932, forward strand.
AGCCACAGGACGACGTTCCACCAGTCGCCATGCGTGGTCCAGTTTGGTCATGTCGCAGGTGTTGAAGTCTGGCCGCAGGTTGCCCACGCGCTGGCGTTTGCTGATCCGGCAGCCCCATCCCTCAACCCAGTACATATCGTTGCCGTGCTCGGTAGTGACCACTGCCTGCGCCCAATGAGGCGCGATGCTCCAGTCGATACTGGTCATTCTCGTTTCCTTGAACTGTGCCGGCGTGGCCGGCGCGAGGTGGCTAGTCAGGCCGCTTTCGCGGGGGCCTTTTCGACGATCACGCCCGGCAGATTCAGCGTTTGGCCCTTGCTGTTGGCCAGGTTGTCCAGGGCCGGCTGGTCGACGACGAGCAAGTCCTCGGTGGCCAGGCCTTCGGCGATGGCGGCGATGAGCGCGGTTTTATCAACGACGCGGGCGCGCCACTGGGTAGCGCTGGGCTCTGCTGCCTTGCTGGCTGGCTTGATCTGGGCGGGTGCTGGTGCAGCCTCGACCCTCGGCGCCTCCGGATCGACAGCGGCGGGTGTCTCCTGCTCGGCGAGTTGCTGGCGCGCCGCGGCAAGCTCTCGCTGCTGGCGTGCCAGTTCTTCGCGTTGGCGTTGCATTTCCTCCTGTTGGCGGCGCATTTCCGCGTCTTGCTCCTCCATGCGGCGGCGCATTTCGGCTTGCTGGGCTTCCAACTCCTGCCGCTGGCGCTCCGCTTGCTCGAAGGCCAGGCGGTCGGTCAGCATTTGGGTCAGTTCGTCCATGGCCGTCTGCTGTGCGGCTTGGGCTTCCTTCGTCAAGTCGTAGAAGTCGTGTGCTGTGTCGATTTCGCCACAGCGGTCGATCATCGCGGCAATCTCGTCGCTGGTCTTGCCGCGTACCTGGGCCGGCATCCCTTTGATGGCGTCGACCTTCGACAGCAGGCGTGCGATCCGTTCCTGGCGCTCGCGTTCGACGCGATCGTCGACCTCCTTCTTGGCGGCCTTCATCGGATCTTCCAACGTCACCAGTGCGGCGGTGATCCGCTTCGCCTCGGCGTCGATGATCTGGCCTGCCTCGATGTAAGGCGCCTTTTCACGCTTGCGAGCGGCTTCCAGGCTGGTGCGCAGTGTGGTCAATTCCTTGATACCGGCCTTGATGAACTCGTAGCCATCGGCGGTATTGGCGTCCGGCAGCGTCGCGTACTTCTCGCGAAGTTTTGCCAGGGCGGCGTTGGTTGCGTTGTACTCGGCGACCTCGACGGTACCGTTTTCCATGTCAACATTTTTCAGGATGGTCATGGTGTCATTCCTCGGGGCTGGTAGGAGCGGGGGAAAGCTGGCGCAGGCGCTCATCGGCGGCTTCATTCACGCGCAGCTCAATCTCTGAGGGGTTGAAGTTGACGACTGGCGCTTTGGCGCGGGCCTTCTCGGCGACTTGCTTACGCATTAACTCCAGGGCGCGGGAGTTCGGTGCCGCGGCGATCGCGTCGAGTTGTGCGCGAAGCCAGGTCTTGAATTCGTCCTTGGCTTCGTCCAGGGCTGTCTCGGGATCGCCGGCATCGGCCAGGCGCTCTTTCAGCTTCAGGCCTTCGACATAGGTCGTGTCGTCGAACATGCCCATGTGAATGTCGGCGCTGAACCCGAGGAGTGACAGACACTTCTTGATGGCGTCGGTGAGTGACTTCTTGCCGTAGTCGTGGTCAGTCTTGAAGCCCCACTCGGTCTTGTAGACGTAGGGGGTGTGCCCGTATTGGCGGGCGTGATTGATCGTCCCGTCGTGGCGATACCAGAGTTCGATGTACAGGGTGTGGGTCTTGTCGTGGCAGATGACCGCACCGTTCTTATCGAGGTGCGGTGCGCCTTCATCGAAGCGCTCTACCAAGACTTTCCAGCCCCAGCCCTTGCCGACGGGGCCGAATAGCTCAGTCGCACGACGGACGATATACAAGCCGTTGATGGACGTCATGTCCTGACCGTTGAGCTTCGCCTGCCTTGTGTACCTGGTGTCCGTCTCTTTCACCTGGTCCCAGATAGCCATGTTGCTATTCATGTTTGTCATGGTGTTGCTCGCTTGACGGCTGCCGGCGCCGTGGCTGGTTGTTCCGCGGTAATCAGTCCGCCCCAGATCGGGCCTAGGGCGAGAATGAGCAGGAAGAGGAGGCCGCCAATCAGGCCGCCCACCCAGATGGCTTTGCGTTTCGCGTTCATGTCGGGAGCATCCTGTAGATCAGCCAGCCGTAAAACGGAGCCACCAGGGCCAGCACGCCGATTGCCGACGCAACTTCGGTGAGCGCCCGGCGGGCGCCAGTCGCATTTGGCTTCATGCGGAGGCCCCTCCCTTGGCTTTGTCGATTGCGCTTCGGGCCGCCTCGATCGCCGCAGTTGTGATCGCGTTGCGATGCTGCGGCAGATAGCCGACCAGCGCGCAGTACGCCTGCTCCAGGGCGATGAGTAATTCGGGGCCGTAGCTTTCAACGCGCCGCCGTGCTGCGCGTTCCGCCCGCGTGCGGTTGTCGCGCTCGATTGCAGACTGCGCTTCCTGTTCGGTGGCGTAGAACCTGTACCAGTCAGCGCGCTTCGCGATGCGCGTGCCGTCGGCTCGAACGTAGTAGGCCTTCGTTTCCCGAACGAACTCACAGCGGCTAGCTGCGTCTCGGCCGGCCCGGACTTGAAAGCGGGTGATTGGATTCATACCCGAGTGCTCCTGAGTTCTGCCCAGCGGGCGTCCGACGCGGCGTCGAGCCGGTGGCGCATGTCGTCGTAAATACGGGTGTCGATGAAGCCGACCGCATAGGCCAGTTCAATTTGGCCGTGGACGAACTTCTGGTCCGGGCGTGGGAACGGTGATCGGCGCATCGCCGTAATGCCTTCCTCGATCATCAGCACCGCGCGTTCATCGCTGAAGGCCATCTTCGTCCTCCTGCTCTTCGTCCTCGGGCTCCGGGTCCGGCTGGTCCCAGAGCGGATCGACTTCGCGGTCCCAGGCCTGCTGGGCGCAGTTGAACGCTGCGCGGTTGTGGCGCTCGCGGTATGTCCACATCATCCCCACCTCGCTGAACTGGTGTAGATCGCTTCCAGGTACTGGTCGCAGATGCGTTTGGCCCGCTCACACCGGTCAACGTCGAAGAGTCCGAAGTGGCATTCGGGCGGCGTGATTTGGAGTTCAGCGGCGAGCCAGGCGTAGGCCTGACTGCGCGTCATCAGCTTGTCGCGCCAGATGCGTTCGAATGGGCGCTTGCAGCGGTTGCGAGCGTCGCGCAGCGGCTTGTCGGCCAGCGTTCCCAGCGGGATGTCGGTGTCGGGATGCAGGCCCACGTAAGCGCCGCAGCCCGTGCCAGTACAGGCGTAGGCGTATGGCCAGTCGCCGTACTCGCGACCGTAGATCACCCGGTTGCTGACCAGCCGGACCAGGCCGCCGCAGTGCGGGCAGCCGGAGGGGATTGGCTGAGGATGCTTGATGCGCTTGAGCGCGCCGCGGCTGACGTGGGGCAGCGGTGCCGGCGGCACCAGTTTCTCCAGGCTGTTCGCTCGTGGGTCGATCATGGCGTGTGCTCCGTATTCACCTGCATTCGGCTGAACGCTCGCGCCGCCGGGCTTGCCCGGCGGGGAGGCGGGGAACGTTCATGCGAATGTGGGCGGTGAAAAAAGCCCGGCCGTAGCCGGGCAAGGGGGGGATGAAACGGGCTCAGGAAACAGCAGTGCAGTTGCGCAGCAGCACCGGCGTGGCCTGACCTTCTAGCCAGATCACCGCCATGCCGGAGGCGGAAACTTTGGCTTGAGTGAGCGTTCTGGTGCGGATGGGGATGGAGTCGCGGAGCGGACGGTACTCAACGGCCACCTGGGCCGGGTGCGTGCGATTCCACTCTTCAACCAGGTCTTTGGGTGAGGCGGGCCGGACGGCGCCAACCCGGGCGTAGATCTCGGCGCGATGAATGGCCATCGCTTCCGGAGCAACGATTCCGAGGCGGATCTGGCCGCCTCTGTTCTCGACGACGGTCACGGTGATGTCGTCGCCAATGTGCAGGGTTTCGCCGACTCGGCGAGTGAGGATCAGCATGTGTGCCTCCGTTCAGGATGCTGGGTGCGCGGGCTCAGGCCGGCTCGCAGTGGGAAAGGGCAACGCAACCGGACACGCCAGCGAGCCAGACGACAGCAGTGTGTCCGCCGAGCACCTGGGCTTCGGTCGCCGCCGGGTTGGCGTTTCGCTTCATCGGGTATCTCCGGATAGATTGCGATGGGGCTGGTCTGCAGTCCCGGCGAACCGGGGCGGGTTGCTTAGCAGGGCCGCAGTTCTGTGCAGTCCGTAGAAGGGGCGCCTACCAGGATGCGGCGGGAAATTTCACCGTAGGCCTGGGGGAAGTGCTGGAACAGCTCGTTGGCCTCCTCTTGGGTCTCAGCTTCGAAAGCCGGATGCCAATAGGGCGGGCTATCGCCATACTTGACTTCGATCATGAGGTGGAATGCTTGAGCTTGAGTGCTCATCGTCTTGCCCTCCAGTGCGGTAAAGCCCCGGCGAACCGGGGCATGCTCTTTATGCGGCTTTCACCTTGCAGGCGCGGGCCTGCAGCTCTTTGCCGTTCACTTCGACGACCAGGTACTCACCGCCACCGCGGCCGGTGCCCTTGTTGATGGTGCGCAGGAACTTGCCTTCCTTCGCGACGCCACGCGGGTTGGTCAGGATCACGGACTGGCCTTTCTTGAACATCGGTGTTTCCTCTCGTTGTGGTTTCCCGTATGCCCCTCCCGTACTGGCGAGGGGCATCTAGGAAATCGGTATTGCTGGCCGGCGTTACGCGCCACCTCCGGCTGGGCGAATGCTTTCTCGGGGGACCTGAGATCCCGACAGCCGGCCACGCTTTGCTGCCGACTCTCGCTTGCGGTGCTCGAAGCTGCACACCCGGGGCGAGGCGTCCCCTGAATCCCGTTCTGCCTGTCGGCAAGGCCTTGGCTCGCTGTGGCCTGTTCTGTCGTCACGATGTTCTGTGCCGACGGCATGAAAATTATCAGCGGTCATATTATTGGTCAAGACCTGCGGTATTAAAAAAATCAAATTAGCGCTCTTGAAAAGTAGGGGTTCTGGTAATACTGTATGGATATACAGCTTGTGGAGGTGCTTATGGCCAAGCAAAAGAAAAAGCAGGAAGCCCAGGTTCTCACCGCGGGTGAGAAGCTAGGGTTGCGGGTGACCCAGATGATCAACTCGCCGAAGGCCCAAGAGCTTCGGACAGTAACTATTCACCGTCTGGACACGGATGCAGACGAGGCCTGGGAAGGGATTATGGAAGTGTTGGCCGAGACGGACGGGATTGATCTGACTTTCAACGATGACGGCAGCGTCACGTTGAGGTGGGAGGAGCAGGAGAGGGGCGAGCAGGCCTGGTAGCCCCGGACGGGGCTGGCCAGGCGGGTGGGAGCGGGCTCAGTGTTTTCTACGTCTCATGACGGACCACCAGAAGACCCAACCGATGATGCTGAGGTTACTCTCACGCATTTGGTCCCTGGTGTACTCCTCGTCTGGGTATTCGTCACGGTTAAAGCTGCGCAGGCGGATGCCTCCGCCGGGTAGGCGATAGACGAACTTCACTCGCAGCATATCGTCATGCTTCAGGGCATAGATCTCGCCGTCAGTGATTGTGCTGACTGATAGATCGACTCCGATGATCGCGCCGTCTGCGATCAGCGGTTCCATAGAGTTCCCCGTAACGTTCACGCAGACCGAGTTCTTGGGGTCTACTCCCGACTCCCGGAGGACTGTGCGAGGGAACCGAATTTTGCGCTTCGCCTGCTCCAGATCAGGCAAGCGACCATCCCCCGCTGCAATCTGAATTTCGTTGAAATAGGGAATCTCGACTTCATCGGCATCCAGTGGATCGCCGTCATCCCAGACGGGGATCGGTTCGAGGTCGCCCCTGGTATTTGCAACCGGCTTGGGGCGTACCGTCGTTGCCATGCGCTCTATCTCCTCGGCCAGGCGCGGGCTGAAGTCCCTGACCTGAATCTCAAGATAGCGAGCGAAAACCGCTGCTGCCTCTGCGTTCAGCGCGTTCTTCCCAGTGAGGTAATGACTTGCCGCACTCTGGGTGGTGGCGCCAAGCCCCTCGAGGGCGATCTTCTCTTGAGTGATGCCGAGTTCTCTTTTCTTCGCCTTGTAAATGGCATTGAGAGCTTGGCACTCCTGCTTTTCTTCGGCCGTGAGCGGCCGCTTCTTCGATTTCATGTTCATCCACTCATGATATTACCGGTGTTCATATTTCTCTAAGATCGCCGGTCTTGTAAAATTAAAGACCGCAAGTAATAATTCGGAATGACCGCGTAGGAGGGCATATGCAGATCATTCCCATTAACGAATTTGTGGCCGAGCAGGGGCAGGCGAAGGCAGCGGAGCTGCTCGGCGTGACCCAGGGGGCCATCAGTAAGGCGCTTCGAGCGGGGAGGAAGATCAATGTCTACCGCTGCGAAGATGGTTCGTACTCTGCTGAGGAGGTGCGCGCCTTCCCGGCCCAAAAGGTGCGCATGGCTTCGTGACATGCAGTTCACCGTGACGATCAATCAAGCGAAAGCGCTCGAGTGGGGGCTGAACTCGCAGCAGGCGCTGCTGTTCGCCTTCGTCTACGAGTGCCCGAGTTGGGCGCGCCTGGTTCAGACGCCCGCAGGTGATTTCTACGCCCTGAGCAAAGCGAAGATCCTCGAGGAGTTGCCGCTGCTGACGGACAAGCCGGACACGGCGTACCGCTTGCTGAAGCAGATCGCTGCGGCCGGTGTGATCGATCTGTCGAGCACAGCAACCATCACACTCGTGCGGCTCACTGCGAAGGGGCAGGAGTGGAATCGGAAACTGGACGGGTCGGAAAAATATCCGACCCAGGTCGGAGAAAAATCCGAGGTCGGAAATTCTTCCGAGGTCGGAGAAAAATCCGATGCAGGCAGGTCGGAAAAATCTCCGACCAAGATCGGAAAAAAATCCGGGGTAGGTCGGAAAAAAATCCGTTCAGGGTCGGAAAAATCTCCGACAAATCAGGTAACCAGTAATCAGGTAACCAGTAATCAGGGTACCAATCAGGATATTGCCGGGGAGGCTGCGCCGGCCCCGGGCGGGGAATTCGTCGGCGCCGAGCAAGAGCCCGGGCCGCGCTGCCAGATACCGGCCGACATGCCAGGCCCGAAAGACCCGAACTGCAAGGCGTACCGCACATGGGCCAACTACGCCATGGCCTATCGCACTCGATACACCGCTTGGCCGGTTTGGAACGCATCGGTTGCCGGCAAGCTTTCGAAGCTGATCGATCGTGTGGGCCAGGCCGACGCGCCAAAGGTGGCCGCGTTCTACGTCAAGTGCATCCACGATGCTCGACTGATTGCTCAGCACCATCCCCTCGGCCTGTTGCTGGCGAACGCTGAGGGCTACCACACGATGTGGTTGACCAATCGCCCGACCACCGGAACGCAGGCACGCCAGCAGGAGAACACCGCATCGAACTTGTCCGCCGCTGAGCAGGCCCTGGCCGAGCAGAGAGCGAGGAGGGCTGCCCATGCTGACGCCTGAGCAACAAGACGAACTGCTGCTTTCCCTTTTCGGCACCGCCGAGGCAATGGGTCAGCAACTCACGCCGGCCGCTGCCCAACTCATGGTTCAAGACCTGGCAGCCTACGAAGAGCCAGTGCTGACCGCCGCATTGCAGGCCGTTCGCCGGGAGGGCGGACGATTCACGGTTGCCGCTGTACTCCGGCATGTCGAGTCCGCCGACGGTCGGCCCGAGCCGAACGAGGCCTGGGCGATCGCCCTACAGAGCTTCGACGAGGCTGAAACGGTGCTTATGACGCCGGAAATCCAGCAGGCGGCTGTGGTAGCCGCACCGCTCATGAAGGGGCGTGGTGACCGGGTGGGCGCGCGCATGGCGTTCATTGCCGCCTACGAGCGCCTGCTCACTCGTGCCAGGCAGCAGGCGCTGCCCGTCAGGTGGTCGCTGTCGTTGGGCAGCGATGCGGGCCGCCGAGCTGCTGCGATCGAGGAAGCGGAACGCCTGGGGCGTCTGCCGGCGCCGGCAGCGCAGTTGCTGCTCGAACAGCACGTACTCGAGCCGGTTTCGCCGGCCGGCAGCGCAATCGCCGGGCTGCTGACTGGACCCTCCGACCGGCTGCTGGCACTGACGAATGACCCACTGACCCGCGAAGCCCTTGCGAGGGAGGCTGCTGGTGGGGGGGATGTGCCAGACGACTTTCGCCGGCGGCTTGAAGACATCAAGAAGCGCTTGGTCCGCAGGGAAAAGGCGAAGGTCCGACTGCGTGATCGCCACCTGCGCCACGAGCGCGAAGACATGGACCGTCGGCGCGCCGCGGTTCTTCAAACCATCGATCAGCTACAGAGCCAGGAGGTTCAACATGGCTGAAGCACTATCAACCCAGGCGCCGGCCAAGAGCGCGGCGGCGAAGAGGAAGCGCGCCGGGCGGCCGATCTACCTGGAGTTCAAGCGCATGGTCGACCCGGACACCGGCGAGGTTCGCCTGGCCCTGGTCGCCGACAGCGGCATCGACAAGTTCCTGCTGAAGGAGCGCGGGTATAAGGCTGGCGCAAAAGTGCGCGCGGAGCTGAAGCAGCCGCGGGACGTTCGCAAGCACCGCCTGGTCCACCGCATGGGCCAGTTAGTCGCGCGCAATGTGGATGGGTTCCAGGGGATGGATGCGCACTCGGTGATCAAGAAGCTACAGGGAGACGCAGGGGTTTGCTGTAGCTCGGAGTATTTCGACCTGGGCGGGCTGGGGCGCGTGTCGCGCCTCGTGCCGGAGTCGTTGGCGTTCGACGAAATGCCCGAGGAGAGGTTCCTGGAGTTCTGGAGGGGCATCTGCCAGCACCTGATCGAGCACTACTGGACAGGCATGAGCGAAGAGCAGATCGGCGACATGATCAACATGATGCCCGAGGAGGTGGTGTGATGGCGAAGATCGCGTCGAAAGCTGTTCGGGACGCCGCGCGAGACGAGGAGTGCACGGTACGAATCGCCGGCATCTGCAACTACAGGACCGACACGACGGTGTTCGCGCACCTGCCGGACGAGAGCAAGGGCATGGGCACGAAAGCGGACGACCTGAGTGGTTGCTTCGCATGCAGTGCGTGCCATGATGCCCTGGATGGTCGGAGGAAGCACGACCTGAGTGCCGAGGAGGTCGAGTGGTACATGCGTAGGGCTTTGGTCCGGACCTGGCGCCGCCTCTTTGAGAAGAGAGTCATGACGATCAAGGGGGCGGCAGCGTGAGCCAGCATCGATTCCAAGCGCTTGGCCGGCTGAAAACCGGCCAGATGAACAAGACCGAGCAGGCCTACGACCAGCACCTGGCCTACCGAAAGCTCGCAGGGGAGGTCGCCTGGTATCGGTTCGAGGGCATTAAGCTGCGCCTGGCCGATAACACCTTCTACACCCCTGACTTCGCTGTGATGCTCACCGGCGGTGAGTTGGAACTGCACGAGGTGAAGGGGTACTGGACCGACGATGCCCGGGTGAAGACCAAGGTCGCCGCCGACCAGTATCCGCTCCGTATTATCGCGGTGTCGCCGAAGCCCAAAAAGGCTGGTGGCGGTTGGGCAGTGGAGGAGTTCTGATGGCGAAGAAGTCTTCGACTCAAGCTGTGCTCGACGCCGTTCGGGAACTGCACAGCCAGCAGCAGATCGTTACTCGCCAGACCCTGGTCGAACTCACGGGGTTGAAGCCCGGCGTTGTCGATGACCGCCTGTCCGTCCTGGTGGACGACTTGCTGGTGCTGCGCGTCGAGCGCGGAGTGTTCGTACCGGCACCGCAGTTCGATCCGCCCAGGCCTATCACCATTACGCAGATCCCCGGTGGCTGGGCGAAGGTCGAGATCAGCGATGATCACGTCATTACGCTTACGCCAGCGGAGAAGCGGATGCTCGGCGAACTGTTGGCGGGTGCTGCTCAGCAGTTCGCAGCGATCGATATCGGGCATTCGAACCAGATACTGGCCGCGGAACTGGCGATCAAGATACGGAAGCTGGAAAGGGAAGTGGCAGCATTACGCGCAGACAGGACCGATGGCGACGAAGCCCAGCTTTCCCTGTCGATGGACCACATCGCCTGATCCCCCTGTAAGGTTCGACCCATCCCCTCTGGCCCGGACAATTCCGGGTCATGACCCAGAAGCCCAACACCGAACCGAAGAAGGCCCCGGTAGCGAAGAAGCGCGCTACTGGGGCTTCCGCACGTCCCCCAGCCAAGACCGCAGCGAAACGGCCACCGGGTCGCCCGAGCAGGTATACGCCCACTGTCGGCCTGGCTGTCTGTACCGCGCTTGCCGAGGGCATGAGCCTGCGGAAGGTATGCCAGTTACCGGGTATGCCGGCGATGTCCACGTTCCTCCGGTGGCTGGCCGACGAGCAGCATGCAGATTTGCGAGAGCAGTACGCGCGTGCGCGCGAGGCACAGGCCGACACGCTCGCCGAGGAGATCCTGCAGATCGCTGACGACGGCTCGAACGACACATACACGGACGATGAAGGCCGCACGCATGTCGACTACGACCATATCTCCAGGTCGAAGCTGCGCGTAGATGCTCGAAAGTGGTTGGCGTCGAAGATGGCGCCCAAGAAGTATGGCGACCGCATCACCAACGAGCACACTGGCGCGAATGGTGGCGCCATAGAGGTCAAGAGCACAGTCACCTTCGTGCAGCCCAAGCCACGAGGTGACGACGAGTGACAACCTTCGTCGCTGCGCCTCTCAACCTGAACATCACGCTCCCCTTCAAACTGGCGCCACTGTACGAGGCGCGCCGGTACAAGGTCATGCGTGGTGGGCGCGGCGGCGGTAAGTCCCATGGCGTGGCCCAGGTGCTGCTCGACATGGGCGCGCGCAACCCCCTGCGCATCCTCTGCGCGCGGGAAATCCAGAAGTCTATGCGCGACTCGGTTCACCGGCTGCTGCGCGACTACATCGTCAAGCTCGGCCTGACCGAGTTCTACGAGGTGCTGGACACCGAGATTCGTGGACGCAACGGCACGCTGTTCCTGTTCTCCGGACTGCAAGGGCACACCGTCGATTCCATCAAGTCCTTTGAGGGCGTGGACATCGTATGGGTGGAAGAAGCCCAGGGCGTGTGCAAGAAGTCCTGGGATGTGCTGATCCCGACCATCCGCAAGGACGGATCGGAGATATGGCTGACGCTCAACCCGGCGATGGACACCGACGACACCTACGTGCGGTTCTGCGCCGCGCCGGATGACGACGTGTGGCTCTGCGAAATCAACTGGCGCGACAACCCGTGGTTCCCTGATGTCCTCAACCAGGAGCGCCTGCGCGCCAAGCGCTCCATGTCGCAGGAGGACTACGAGCACATATGGGAAGGCAAGCCGCGCACCGTGGCCGAGGGTGCCATCTACCGCCATGAAATCCTGGACCTGATGGAAAGCGGGCGCGTTCGCCCGGTGCCATACGACCCTCTGCTACCCGTCCACACGGTATGGGACTTGGGCTGGAACGACGCCATGACCATCGGCTTTGTCCAGCGCGGGCCGATGGACGTGCGAATCATCGACTACATCGAGGACAGCCATCGCACGCTGGATTGGTACGTGGCGCAGATCGAGAAACGCCCGTATCGCTGGGGCATCGACTACCTGCCGCACGACGGTCGTACCCGCAACTACCAGACCGGCAAGAGCACCGAGGAACAGCTACAGGCGATGGGCCGCAAGGTCCACGTCCTGGCCGCCACCAGCATAGAGGAAGGCATCAAGGCCGTGCGCATGCTGTTCCCGCGCTGCTACTTCGACAAGGACAAGACCGGGCGTCTGGTGGAGTGCCTGAAGCGCTACCGCCGCGCCCTGCACCAGCATACCGGAGAGGCCATGGCTCCCCTGCACGACGAATACAGCCACGGCTCCGACATGTTCCGCTACGTCGGCCAGGCCGTGGAAATCATGCCCAACGAAATGGAACGCACCTACGAGGAAGCGGAAGCGCCTGACTGGCGACTGTGAGGACACGACATGCAGATCACTGAGAATGACCGCCAGTACATGAATGGCCTGCCACCGGCCGGCGACACGCCGCTGACCGTGGACGAGTACGCCGACATCAACTACGAAATCGAGGACCAGCCCGCGTGGCGCGCCGTCGCCGACAAGGAAATGGATTACGCGGACGGGAACCAGCTCGACACCGACCTGCTGCGTCGCCAGCAGGCACTGGGCATCCCGCCCGCGGTAGAAGACCTGATTGGCCCGGCCCTGCTGTCCCTGCAAGGCTACGAGGCCGTCACTCGCACAGACTGGCGCGTGACGCCGAACGGTGACGTGGGTGGCCAGGACGTGGCCGACGCCCTGAACTACCGGCTGAACACGGCAGAGCGCCAGTCTGGTGCCGACCGCGCATGCTCCGAAGCGTTCCGGCCGCAGATCGCGTGCGGTATCGGCTGGGTAGAAGTCAGCCGCGAGTCGGACCCGTTCAAGTTCCCGTACCGCTGCCGGCCTATCCGCCGCGACGAAATTCACTGGGACATGAAGTGCGGCGACGACTGGGAGGCCTGCCGCTTCCTGCGCCGGCAGCGCTGGCTGTCACCTGATCGCATTGCCCTGGTGTTCCCGGAGCATGCCGAGCTGATCCGCATGGTAGGTAAGTACGGCAGCACCTGGTGGGGCCAGCCCGATCTCGGAATGATGGAAGGCGGCACATCCACCGGTCTACACAACGCATGGAACGAGGCGCGGGCCTGGACCGTGCAGGAGGACCGCTGGTACAACCCAAGCAGCAAGGAAATCTGCCTGGTGGAACTCTGGTATCGCCGCTGGGTGCAGGTCCACGTCCTGAAATCGCCCGATGGCCGAGTCGTCGAGTACGACCCGAACAACCTGGCGCACAACATCGCGCTGGCGTCCGGCCGCATTTCACCGAAGAAGGTGACGGTATCCCGCGTGCGCCGCTCCTACTGGCTCGGGCCGCACTGCCTGCACGATGGGCCAAGCCCATACACACATCGCCACTTCCCCTACGTCCCGTTCTTCGGTTTCCGCGAGGATGCCACCGGAATTCCATACGGGTACGTGCGCGGCATGAAGTACGCCCAGGACAGCCTGAATAGCGGTATGTCCAAGCTCCGCTGGGGCATGAGCGTCACTCGAGTGGAGCGTACCAAGGGCGCGGTGGACATGACCGACGCCCAACTACGCCGGCAGATCGCACGTCCGGATGCCGACATCGTGCTGAACGCTGAGCACTTCGCAAGCAACAGGGGCGCTCGCTTCGAGGTAAAGCGCGACTACACCCTGACCGACCAGCATTTCCAGATGCTCCAGGACAACCGCGCCACCATCGAGCGCGTAAGCAACATCACGGCCGGTTTCCAAGGGCGCAAAGGCACGGCCACTAGCGGCATCCAGGAACAGCAGCAGATCGAGCAGAGCAACCAGTCAATTGGCCGGATCATGGACAACTTCCGCGCCGGCCGGACCCTGGTGGGCGAACTGCTGCTGGCAATGATCGTCGAGGACATCGGCCAGGAGCGCACTGAGGTTGTTATCGAAGGCGATGCCGTGACCGCCGATCGTGTCGTGGTGCTCAACGAGCCGCAGCGCGATCCGCAGACCGGCGCCGCCTACCTGTCCAATGATCTGCTGCGCACTCGGATCAAGGTCGCCCTCGAGGACGTTCCCAGCACCAACAGCTACCGCGGCCAGCAGCTCAACGCGATGTCCGAGGCCGTCAAGAGCATGCCGCCGCAGTACCAGGCCGCTGTCCTGCCGTTCCTGGTCAGCCTCATGGACGTGCCGTTCAAGCGCGACGTGGTGGAGGCCATCCGAGCCGTTGATCAACAGCAGACCCCGGAGCAGATCCAGCAGCAGATCGACCAGGCCGTGCAGGACGCCCTGGCCAAGGCCGGAAACGACATCAAGCTGCGCGAACTGGAGATCAAGGAGCGCAAGGCGGATAGCGAAATCAGTGGGCTGAACGCCAAGGCAGTGCAGATCGGGGTGCAGGCCGCATTCAGTGCCATGCAGGCCGGCGCCCAGATTGCGCAGATGCCGATGATCGCGCCGATCGCCGACGCCGTGATGCAGAGCGCTGGATACCAGCGCCCGAACCCTGCTGGTGACGACCCGAATTACCCCGTAGCCGACCAGACGGCGGCAATGAACATCAAGTCGCCCTACATCCAAGGGCAGGGGCCGGCAGCAGCAGAAGCTGAGGCCGAGGAGGCTCCGGTACGCAGGAACACCAGCCCGACATATCCGCCGGTGCCGGCCGAAGCCCCGACCGGCCAGCGCGGAATAGAGACGCCGAGTACGGCTGACAACCTGCCGCAGCCCTGACACACCTCCGCTACAACTCGCCAACCTGAAACCCTACCGGGCCACCCCCTGTAGGGTTTCGTTCTTCCTGCACCTGTCTCCGACACTGCCGCCCAAGCCAAGGCGTCTCCGAACGCCGGCGAGACGCGGAGTAATCCGCATTGCTGATGACCCTTGCGGCCACGGCGATATGTGGCGGGATAGGCATGAAAAAAGACGAGCTTTTCCAAGAGATAGACGGTGGACGGCCGACACCCGAACAGGCTGCCAGGATGATTGAACTGGCAATGGGCGATACCAGCAATTTCATGCTGGACAGCGACGAGCCCAACGTCGCAGCCGACGCGGGTGACGGCGATGCTGGCGAGGCCAGTGCCGATGCCGCCGATCAGGCAGACAACACCGAACAGAACACCGACGCGCAGCAGGGCGCGGGTGACGCCGGCGCTTCGGCTGGTGGCGACCAACAGGGCAAGACGCCCGACGCCAAAGAGCTAAACGCCGAGAACGCCGTGATCCTGGCCAAGGACGGCAAGCACACCATCGGCTACGAGAAGCTGGTGGAAGCGAGACAGGGAGAACAGCACTGGAAGGCCCAAGCCCAGGCCGCGCAGGCAGAGCTACAACGCCTGCGGGATGAGGCAGCAGCGCGCGCCACGGCAGGCGAGGCCCCGACGTCGCAGGACAACCAACTGGCGGCGGCTCAGGCTGCCATGGATCAGGGGGTTGACCCGGCGATCTTCGGTGACTTCAGCGAGGAAGCGCTGGCCGCGGGCATCCAGAAGCTGATCGACGCGAAAGTGGAAGCGCGCGTGAGCGCACTCGTGGACCAGAAGCTGGCACCGATCCAGAAGAAGGAAGCCGAGAGCGCCGCGAGCGCCCACCTGAATGCGATCTACGAGGCCCACCCGGACGCCGACTCCATTGCGGAGAGCAAGGAGTTCGGGGACTGGGTGGCGTCCCGTCCGTCATATGAGCGCGCGAGCATCGCCAAGGTGCTGGAAGACGGCACCGCGGCCGATGTCATCGAACTGTTCGGTTCGTTCAAGTCCGCCACCGGAAACGCTCAGCAGTCGCAGCAGCAGCCGAACGCGCAAGACGCGAAGGCTGCGGCCCAGGCTGCCATCAACAAAGCCAAGACCGAACCGCCGGCCAGTCTCTCGGATATCCCGGGCGGCAAGCCTCCGGCTGGCAACCGATTCGAGGCCATCGCCGCAATGGATCCGGCATCCATGTCGGACGCCCTGCGCGGCATGAGCCCCGATCAGGTCGAGGCATTCCTGAACCGGAACATGTAAGGGAGCTACCCCATGACCGCAAGCAAAACCACCATGCGTTACGGTGATCCGAACGCGATGATCCAACAGGCCGCCGGCTTGTTCGCGCTCTGCCAGGGCCGCAACTCGACCCTGAACCGCCTGACCGGCAAGATGCCGAGCGGCACCAGCGACGCCGAGAAAAAGACCAAGGGCCAGTCGAGCCTGGAGCTTCCCATCGTCCAGGCCCAGGATCTGGGCCGCAACAAGGGCGACGAGGTGCGTTTCCACTTCGTGCAGCCGGCGAACGCCTTCCCGATCATGGGTAGCGAGTACGCCGAGGGCAAGGGCACTGGCCTGAAGATCGGCAGCGACCAACTGCGCGTCAACCAAGCCCGATTCCCGGTGGACCTGGGCGATGTGATGTCGCAGATTCGCAACCCCTACGACCTGCGCCGCCTCGGCCGTCCGAAGGCGAAGTGGTTCATGGACGCCTACCTGGACCAGTCCATGCTGGTTCACCTGGCCGGCGCCCGTGGTAACCACTACAACAAGGAGTGGTGCCTCCCGCTGGAGACGCATCCGAAGCTGGCTGACATGCTGGTCAACCGCGTCAAGGCGCCGACCAAGAACCGTCACTTCGTGGCCAGCGCCGATGCCATCACTGGCGTTGCGCCGAATGCGGGGGAGTACAACATCACCACCGCCGACGTGCTGGACGTGGATGTGGTCGACTCCATCGCCACCTACATGGACCAGATCGAGCTGCCGCCGCCGCCCGTGAAGTTCGAGGGCGACGAGGCCGCCGAGGATTCGCCGATCCGCGTCCTGCTGTGCTCGCCGGCCCAGTACAACAGCTTCGCCAAGCAGGAGAAGTTCCGTAGTTGGCAGGCTGCTGCACTGGCGCGCGCGTCGAACGCCAAGCAGCACCCGATCTTCCGCGTCGATGCGGGCCTGTGGTCCAACACCCTCATCATCAAGATGCCGAAGCCGATCCGCTTCTACGCGGGCGACACCATCAAGTATTGCGCCGCATACAACTCGGAAGCCGAGTCGAGCGCCGTGGTGCCGGATAGCTTCGGCAATCAGTACGCGGTGGACCGCGCCCTGCTGCTGGGCGGCCAGGCTCTGGCGCAAGCCTGGGCGGCTTCCGAGCACTCCGGCATGCCGTTCTTCTGGTCCGAGAAGGACATGGACCACGGCGACAAGCTGGAACTGCTGATCGGCGCGATCCTCGGCTGCTCCAAGATTCGTTTCGCCGTCGAGGCGACCAACGGCTTGGAGTACACCGACCACGGCGTGATGGCGATCGACACCGCCGTCAAGATCATCGGCCCCCGCAAGTAAGCGACAAGGGTCGGTGATCCCGGCCCTTTCCTTCGTCCAGATTGAAAGGAGGCCCGTTATGGCCCAGTACAAGACCATCCCGCTCGGCGGCCAGTTCGGCGGTTTCACGCCGTATGGCAACCTGACCACCCTGCGTTACCAGCTCGCGACCAACGCGGCCGGCGTTCTGCTCAACAGCAATGCCGCCGCCGCGCTGGCGGTGGGCGACGTCGTGGCGTTCGAGTTCCCGTTGCCCGCCGGCTTCGTCGCCGAAGACCTGCAACTGGTGATTTCCGACCACTTCGGTGCCGGCGTGACCGCTGACGTGGGCTTTGCCTACGCCGATGGCGTGGACGACGCGACCTATCCGCAGGACGCCGCATATTTCGGCGCTGGCCTGCTGCTGTCG
The DNA here is from genome assembly GCA_023423675.1 of Pseudomonadota bacterium. Taxonomy (GTDB): domain Bacteria; phylum Pseudomonadota; class Gammaproteobacteria; order Xanthomonadales; family Xanthomonadaceae; genus Stenotrophomonas. The sequence goes on from JAFAFD010000261.1 coordinate 21,188, forward strand.
GCCGCTGCGCGCCTGCGCACCAGTTCCAGCAAGGCGCTGTTCGCGCTGCCCAAGGACGCCAACCTGGTTATCACCATCAAAGGCGCTGCCGTCGCGGAGGCGGGCAAGCTCCAGGTGATCGTCCACGGCGAGCGCCTCGGCGCAGTCTAAGCGCCGCCGCCCCACGAAGGGCCGGCCTGTGCTGGCCCTTCTGTCACGCAGGAGTAGGACATTCATGAAACCCATCCTCATCGCCACCATCGCCCACGCGATCAATTCCGCCTACTGCCTCGCCATCGGCGACAAGGTGGCGCCACCGTTCGCCGAGTGCCCGGAAGACATGCAGCGCGGCATCCTGGCCGGCGTGCAACTCCACCTGGACAACCCAGACACCACCCCCGAGCAGTCCCATGAGTCCTGGCTGGCGGACAAGCTGGCCAACGGCTGGGTCCATGGCGAGGTCAAGGACTTCGAGGCGAAGACGCACCCGTGCTGCGTTCCCTACGCCGAGTTGCCCGAGTCGCAGAAGGTCAAGGACTACCTGTTCCGCGCCGTGGTTCATGCACTCAAGGACATCCCGGACGCTGGGAGCCAGGACGCCGACGCGCGCGTGGCTGAGTTGCAAGACCAACTCAACGAGGTGCTAGGCAAGAATGCGGCCCTGGTGGCGCAGATTGCGAGCGACGGCGTGCCCATGCTGGATAACGGCGTGCCCATCAAGTACATCGGCCCGCGGGAAAGCTTCACCGACCGTCTGTATGGCTCGGGGCTGATGTTCACCCAAGGGCAGGTGCGTAGCGTGCCCGGCGACCTGGCGCGTCGATTCCTCAACCATCGCGACCTGTTCGAGCGCTCCACCGGCCCCGCACCGGCCGGCGACGACACCAAGCAGGTGATCGCGCAGGCCCAGCAGGAGCAGAAGGAGCGCACTCGCAAGGAGGAAGACCTATCGGCCCTGCACCGGGAGGTGGACAACTTCGCCGACTTCACCAGCCTGGCGGCATTCGCCAAGGACCGCTACGGACTGAACTTGGTCAAGCAGCACGGCTTGGCGCGCTCCCGTGATGCCGTCCACGCACGCATCGACCAGTTCGGTGGCGCGGTATGACGCTGGCCGACCTGATCCGCCGAGTTCGCACGGACGCGAATGACATGGTGGAGCCGTATTTCTGGTCGGACCAGGACGTGGCCGACTGGCTCAACGACGCAGTGCGCGAAGCCGCCGTGCGCGGCAGGCTGATCCACGAGAGCCAGGCCGACGCCGTCTGCCGCATCGAGGTGGGCGCCGGAACTGCCATCTACCAGTTGCATGCGTCGCTATACGAACTGTCGCACCTTGGCTTCTACCCGGCCGATATGTCGCGCCCGACCATGCCGGTGCTGAAGTCGGCCGAGGTGCTTGATGCGGAGAGGCCCGGCTGGCGCGCCTGCACCGGCAAGCCGCTGTACGCAATCCAGCACGACACCACGCTGCGCCTGGCTCCGACCCCTGACCGCGCCGGTATCTTGCGTCTTGAAGGCTACCGCACGCCCCTGGCGGACATGACGCTGACCGACAAGGACACCGTGCAGCCGGAGATACACCCCGAACACCACCGGCACCTGGTCCAGTGGGCGCTGCATCGCGGATTCAGCATCCCCGACATGGAATCGTTTGACCCGAGCCGCGCCGCACTGGCCGAGGATGCCTTCACGGCCTACTTCGGCCAGCGGCCCGACTCCGACCTGCGGCGCATCACCCGTGAGGACGTTGCTCACCATGTAGAGGCATTCTGGCCATGAGCAAGAAGATGAGCGTGGACCTGAAGGTCGGAGAGGTACTGCTGATCGATGGTACTGCCATCCGCCTGGAGAAGAAGTCCGGGCAGGTGGCGCGCCTGCAGATCTCGGCCGACGAAGGCACCGTTATTCAAAACCCCGCAGCAGCGCGCAGGAGTGCGCTCCAAGACCTGGAGCACACCCCTGATGGCAAATACCCTCTATGACTATGCCCGCCAGCGCTTCCTGGAAGGTCAGTTCAACTGGATGACCGACACGATCAAGGTGATCCTGGTCGATACCGGCGCCTACACGCCGCAGACTGCGATCCACCAGTACCTGTCGGATATCCCGTCGTCGTCCCGGATCGCTGGTCCGGTCACTCTCACCGCGAAGACCACCACTGGCGGCGCCGCCGACGGTGCGGATGTGACGTTCACCAGTGTGTCCGGCGCGAGCATCGAGGCAATCATCATCTACAAGGACACCGGTACCGAGTCCACCAGCCCACTGATTGCATTCATCGACACGGCTACCGGCCTGCCGATCACCCCCAACGGCGGCGACATCATCGTCACCTGGGATAACGGCACCAACAAAATCTTCAAGGTCTGAGCGCCTGCGCGCAGGAGTGCGAAATGCAAGGGCATCAACACCCGCACGAGAAGAACGCCGACTGTCATTGCGTGGCATGCCGGCCGCTTGAACGCCCCTGTGATTGTGAGGGCTGCATGAGGCTGATGAGTGGCTCGGGCAAGCCGCCAGCGCAGGGTATCGGTGTCAAGGGTATCGAGCCCAGGCCCATTGAACTGACGCCGAGCCAGGAAATGTACGTCAACTGGAAGGCTGTAGGCGCCTTGCCTCCGTTCCAGATGTTCGTTCACGAGCAGGCTCCATGTCCGCCCGACCGCTGCCAGCAGCAGTGGGCTATCGACTACGGTGTGCGCTACGGCGCCCAGGTCGGAGACAGGGTGCTGCTGGAGCGCTATGCCCAGTGGCACCAGGCGAAAGGCTACTGGCCAGACGAAACGATCCTCGGTCAACCGGTTGAAGGAGCGAATTAATGGCCGACACCATCGACCTGGACGGCGAAAAATTCGTCTCTCCATCATTCGTCACCAGTGCGACATCGCTCGACGACATCTATACCGCCTGGGTGGCCGACTTCCAAGGCCCAACGACGGCCTATAACCCTAGCTGGCCGAGCACCGATGATAGTGCGACGCTGCTACCAATCCCGCCGTTGTGGACCGGCGGCGCCGATAGGTTGGTTGTTTCTACCGAGTGCGGTGTGGAGATTGTCCCCTACCAGTTCACCTCGGCCAGTACGCACTACTCACAGGCGATCGCAGGAGTTAGCCGGTACTACTCGATCAACTGCGGGCTGCGCCTGGCGATTATCTTCCACCCGACTGGTGTCGACTCAGGTATTACCAGCTTTTCGGGCAACTACAACGCCGACCTGGCGCTATTTCGCGGCACGCATAACCGATCCAGTGAAAACGTCCAATTCGTGGCGCGTGTCGTTCCGGGCAGGCAAATCGATGTGGCCATCAAGAACACCGCCCAAACTGCTGGACTCCCCATCAAGCTGGTGGTCCTCAACGGCACCACTGTGGTGTCTTCCACCGACCTGACTACGATCGTTCAGGGTGGTGTCACACTGGTGACATGTTCCATCTACGGTGGAACCGTCTCGGGCACCGTCGTGGACCAGGCTGGCCAGCCTGCTACCCGCATCGTCCATGTTCACGAGCGCGAAACAGGGTCGGTGATTGGTAGAGGACGCAGCGACTCATCAGGTCTGTTCGAAATTCCAGTCATCGCGAAGGTGGGTACCACCATGTACGTAGTCGGCCTGGACGATGAGAACTCGCCGCTGATCAATGCTGTGATCGCCGATCGCATCGTGCTGGAGTAGCTATGACCACGGGCGTAGAGCTGCGTTTTGACGCAGTACCCAGCGGCTACGTCCCCTCCAGCAGTCGCAACGTCACGCTGGGTGGCGGCCCGCCGGCGAACCTTCCCGAAGGAACCATCGGAGCTTGGGGCATTCAGCCACCGCTGCTCTCGCGCGATGCCCGGGTAGTGCGGACAATCCTTCCGGACCCGCACGCATCGGCGGATCTCGACTTCTCTACCGTTGACCCCGGCTACGTGCCGCCAGCGTCCAATGCTGTGCTGCTTCAGTGGGGTGAGTTGCCGCCGGTAGAGGGCCAAACGGTTTTCCCGGGCGGATTCAGCGATTCCATGGTACCGCCACCGGCGATCCGTACTCAGTATCGCTTTGTGTTGCCTGTAGGATCGTCGCACCAAGTGTTCGGCGCCGCCAAGGCTTGGAAGTACAGCACGTTCGTTTCGGCCTACGGCTTCAATTCGAACGTCATCGGATCCCACAACGCACAGAACAAGCACCGAACGGTTCAGCCGACCGGATTTGTCGCCTACCAGAGCGGGCAGGCGAACATCATCAACCGAAACCGCTATGTGGCGGCCGGCAACATTGCGCCGCCGCCGTGGGGCGCGAATCCCACGGTTTGGCTGTACACCCGCTACCTGAAGCCTGGCGGCCTACTGGCGACCGCGATCCCGGATGTCCACCGCATCAGCCACGAACGCCAGTTCGTGCAGCTCAATGCTGGTGTTCCAGCGCCAGGCATGGGGACGGCATGGGTCAGTCAGGGAACGCGCGTTCTGGAGCCCATTGGCACGTTTCTGGATGCCGTGGCCAGACCTATGGTCGGCGGCACGCGCTTCTTGGAGCCGCCAGGCTGGGATTCCTCGGCATTCGGCACGCGGATCATTCCCGAGTCGCAGACGGTCGCGCCTCAAGGCTTCGCCGAGTTGTGGGGGCAGCAGGCGATCAACAACTGGCTCACCTTTGCCGAGCCGGCCGGATTCCAGAGCACCGTCCAGGAAGAATACCGCTGGGGCCGCGCAGACGTGTGGAACCTGCGCCAGTACGTGGTCCAGGAGTACGACCCGGACAGCGAGTTGAACCCGCCACCCTGGTCGCAGTGGACGCTGGTGGAGAACCGAAACCGTCAAGTGGGCACCATCGGCATGCCTTCGCCGCCAGCCGGCTTCCCGCAGATCGACAACAATGCCAGGCCGATCCTGCCAGGCGGCGTGGCGCCGCCGCAGATCACCACCGCAGCCATGATTGCCTACGGCCGCCGTTACCTGCCGCTGGAAGGCATCGAACCGCCGCCGATCCTGAATTGGCATGCCGTCTACAACGGCGCGAGGGTGTTGGTGCCGACCGGGAATGCGCAAAGCGCTTTCGGTGTTGCGAGACTGGAGAACACGCGGCGTTACTTCGACCGCATCGGCGGCTTCGACTCGGCGGATATCGGCATCGCGTTCATCGATTTCGCCATTCGCGGTATCAGCATCGAGCCGCGCTACAGCATCGAGCCGCCGGATATCAAGTTGCCCGAGGTCAAGCTGTACACGCGCTATGTCGATCCGGCAAGCAACGACATGCTGAACATGGGCCTGGCGGCTCTGTCGATCCACTTCAACGCGATAGGGCCGAGGTGGGCGCACAAAGACCTGTTCGGCGATCCGCGCATCCACAACGTGACGCCGGAGGTCGCGACCTTCGGGGCGAACGCCGAGGAATTCGGTTCGGCCTTCGTGCGCCTGCAATGGCGTCCGGTGGCGCCGGACGGCAGCAACATGCAGTTGTTCGGCCAGGCAAAGATCGCCGACCGCAAGCAGACCATCACGGTTCCAGGCACCAACCTGCTCAGGATGGGCGACAAGCTGGTGGTGACCAAGACCGGCGCGCCGCCGTACTCGCCGCAGAACATCATGGTTGATCAGGCGGTTAACACCGGAGCGGTGCTCGGAAAGCCCGGTCTGAATCAGTACGTCCTGTACGCGACAGGCATCCGGGCGCCGGACATCGAGGAGCCGACGGTGCGCATCATGGGAGTGAACATCGACGCCGGCATCAAGGTGGACGGCTACGGCCTGCCAGCCGTGAGCTTGAAGCTGCGCAAGCTTACGGTGGACGAATGGCCCGACGCTGAAGTGTTCCAGCCATCCAAGCCGCGTCTCACGCCGCACACCATCTGGGCGGTGAAGGAGGCACCCGAGCAGGCTAAGCAGAACCATCCAGCCGGTAACCTGCACTATGTAGGGGAAACGCTGGTTTATCCTCCGGGCGAGCGGTTCGGCTCGGCGCGCATCAGCACCTACTTGGGCATCCTCAAGCCATTCCCGCTGGGCGACGTGTCGAAGGTGGGTGAGCACGCGATCTACCTGAAACGTCGCTACCTAGAGCCGCGGGGTCTGCAGGCGTATCGCATGGGGTGGGCGATCGTGGGTGATGGCACCCAGTTCGTGGCGCAGTTCGCCGGTGCTGATTCGATGTCACTGGGGGCGCCTGCTGTAGCCCGTGGCCCCTACTACGGCCCGCAAACGGTTCGGCCTGCTGGTCTGCTGGCCCCTGGCCCAGGTGGGGCGACATGGGTATCGCTGCTGGATCGTCGACTCCAGATGACCGGACTCTCGTCGCTGGCTATGGGGTATTCGCGTGGAGAGGGTCCGTACCAGTGGCAGTCGCTGCATGTTGGGCCGCCGATGCCGACCATTCCAAGCGGTACCGACACATCAGCATTCGGCACAGCCTGGGTTTCGCTGCGGGTACGAGGGGTTGAGCCGGACGGCTGGGAGTCGTTCATCTGCGAATACGACCCGTCGCACTTCGCGGATCGCATGCGAGTCCGCAACGTCTTCATCCCACCGGGTCCAAATGCCCAGTCCGTGGCACCTGTAGGGTTGGATTCAGTGGGTGTGGGCGTGCCCAATGTGCGGCCAGGTGTCCACTACATCCGCCCTGACGGCAACGCCGATCAGTACCGCAAAGGAGCCTTCTGATGGCCACGACTTCCCTGGTGCCGCTGGCCGGCATCAACAACGTCGCCGAAGATGCCGCGCTGCAACGCGGCGGCGAGAGCCCGAGGCTCTATGTGCGTGACGCGGTGAACATAGACCTGTCGCCGGCCGGCAAGGCGCAACTGCGGGCCTCTTCGCGCCAGGTCACGGACCAGCCGTTCCGCCAACTCTGGCAAAGCCCACTGCACGGCGACGCCTTCGGCGCCCTGGGCGACCAGTGGGGAAAGGTCGATCCGCATTCATGGACGTTCGAGCCGCTCGCACAGATCGGCGAAGGGGACCTGTCCCACGAGGTGCTGAACAATCGGGTGTGCGTCGCCGGAACGGCGGGCATCTTCACCTACGATGGCGCGAAGGCCGAGCGCTTGACGCTGGACACCCCGGCGCCGCCGCTGCTGGTGGCAGGCGCCGGATCGTTGAGTCAAGGCACCTACGGCGCGGCTGTGGCGTGGCTGCGCGGCCCCCAAGAGTCGGCGCCGTCGCTGATCGCCTTCGCGGACGTGACCGATGCCGGCGCGCTGGAAGTCACCTTTCCGCTGTGCCTGGATGCCAGCGTTACCGGCGCGCGCCTCTACCTGACGCGAGCGAATGGCGGCGAGCTGCTGTTGGCCGGCGACTACCCGCTGGGCGCGGCCACGCTCATCCTGCCGACGCTACCGGAGCTGGGTCGACCGGCGCAGTTCCGCCACCTGTCGCCCATGCCCACCGGCAAGTACCTGGCGTACTGGCGCGGGCGCCTGCTGACCGCGCGCGCTAACGTGCTGCGATTCTCCGAAGCGCTGACGTACCACCTGCATGATGAGCGTTACGGGTTCGTGCAGATGCCCCAGCGCATTACCTTCCTGCAGCCGGTGGACGGCGGGATCTGGGTGGGGCAGGTTGATCACGTCGCCTTTCTCGATGGTATCGACCCGGCAAGCCTGAGCGTGTCGCGCCGTGCATCGCGGGCTCCGGTGCCTGGTAGTGCGATCCTGGTCCCCGCCGAGGCGGTAGGCACCAACGCATCACCGGATGGCTCGCCGGTCGCCGTGTGGCTGGCGGAGAACGGCTACGTCATGGGCACCAGCAGTGGCGCCATCGCCGAAGTTCATGCAGGCGTGCTCACCGGTATCACCGGCCGTGCCGGTACCTCTGTAGTGTTCGACCGCCGTCTGCTGACGGCTGTAAGCTGAATCACCCCGAATATCGGGCTTTCAATCGCTGCGCAGGAGTGCGGCATGGGACTTCGGAGAGAACCCTATGCAACGCATTAGCAGCGCTCTGCGCAAAGAACTGGCCGCCGACCTGGCCACTGGTAGCTTCGACATCACCGAAAACGGCATTGCCTTCCCGCGGCTCAGCGTACTGGCCGGTGGCGAATACTTCGGCCGCATCAACAGCGGCGAGTGGGAGAAGGAAGGTGACAACCTGATCCCCACCGAGGGCCTGGCGCACATCCTCAACATTGCGCTGGGCAGCAAGCCCAAGGTGTCGTATTTCCTGGCCCTGTTCGCCGGGACGGCAGCACCTGCTGCCAACTGGACCGCCGCCAACTTCGCCGCGGTGGCCTCGGAGATCACCAGCATGACCGAGGGTTACACCAGCGCTACCCGCCCAGCCTGGACGCCAACCGATACCGCTACCGGTTCCATCGACAACATGAACGCGGTCGCGACCGTAACCATCGCCACGGCGTCGCAACTCAACGTCAACGGCGCCGCGTTGCTGACCAACAGCACCAAGGGTGGCACCACGGGTGCGCTGGTATCGGCGTCGAAGTACGCGGCGACTCGTGTGTTCCAGAACGGCGACACCTACGATATCGGCTACCGGCTGAACCTGACTGTCTAAGCCGATGTATTCGCCGCGCCCCTACGGACGTTTCGCGGAAGACGCGGAGCTTTCCGCCGACGATGCCGCCGCTGTCGAGCGGCTGGCCAGGAACCTGACGAACTTCAAGCAGGCGTCTGACCTCGCCAACCTGAAGCGCGTTGCGGACCTGCCCAGCGGCCGGCAGGCGGTGGCCATCGACATGGGCGGAGTGTTTCGCATCCTGGTGCTCGAGCAGCATGAGCTTCCGCAATTCCGTTTCGACGGGGTGGCACAGACCAACATCCCCATGCTGTTCTCCGGCGTCATCACCCGCGCCCAGGTGCTGACCGATGGGCAGGGCGTTGGCATAAGGTTGACCGAGCAGGCCCGGCGCCGGCTGGTGGCCTACGACCCGAAAGCGGCGCTTCCGCCGAAGGACGTGGCGTTGCAACGCTTCGTCATCAAGTACGAACCTCGTTTCCAATACTTCGAGCCGCGCGAGCAGGGCATCTACACATTCACTCAGTACGTCAAGCAGCGCCCGACCTGGTACAGCGGCGCCATGGCCGAGGTCATGCAGGTGGCTGGCGGATATGGGCGGCAGGTCATGGCCGAACTGCCAGAGGACGACCTTGAGCGCGCAAGGATGCTGATTCCTGAGCGCTACATGCACCGCATCCGCCAGGAAGTCGGCAACGTTCGGCTGCCGGCCTACACTGGCTTTCCGGACGAGCAAGGCCAGTTCAAATGTGACTACCTCGCCAGCCGCTGCAACGCCGTCGCTTTCGATGCCGGCAACAGTCCGTGGTTGCTGCAGATCAATGCGCGGGGCGTCTACGCGATGCCGCTTCCTGTGGTGCCGGCCACCACCACCGAGGCTTTCCGTGACTACGTGCTGGATGTTGGTGACGACGAGTTGCTGAAGCTTCTGGACCGCTTCGGCGGCATGCCTACTGGTGAGGGGTTCCCACAGCCGGAACAGGAGTTCGAGGCGTGGCGCCGGGCCGGCGTCATCGTCAAGGTCTGCGACACCGCCGACTTCTACAATTTCGAGGCCATGTACGCGGCGTGTGGCTGGGCGGTGAACAGCCGAGGCACCGAGGGCTTCAACACCTGCTGGACCTATGACGACGCCGGCCTGATGCAGGTCCATGCGTACAAGATGAGTCTGTCGCTGGCCCCGGCGGAGAACCAGGGGCGACTGAAGAACACCTGGAATTTCGATGATCCAGACGATGCAGCGAAACTCAACGCCTACCTGGCCCAGGTCTATGGCGCGCTGACCGATGGCACCGCCAGAGAACTGGCCATCAAGTATAAGATTCGGCGGGTGCCGGCTGGTGAGATTCTCTCGCGCGCCTCTTCGGCCAGCGGCCCGGATCTGGACTACTGGGACAGCCTGGAACTACCTCCCATCGCCACCCACCAGGGCCGCGTGTCGCGCGTCGCCAGTGGCCCTTTCTACTGGCCGTCCAAGGTCTTGAAGTCCTGCACCCGCCTGAAGTTCCCCGAACTGACGGGGCAGGGGTGCGAGTCCTTCCCGCATATCTCGCCCGACTATTCCGGCGGCGCAGTGAAGTGCGACACCATAGTCTTCGGCTGCTATGTCGAGGACCAATTGCGTGTCATCAAGTATTTCTACGACGAACGCAAGTTCCAGCAGGAAACGACAAGTACGTTCGAGCAGTACATGATCGTCGGCCAGTGGGAGAAGACCGAGACCTTCGGCCTCAGCGGGCTGATGGGGTTCTTATACACGACCGACTTCGACGATCGGCAGGAGCAGCCGGCGGTAACGGTCCATACCAACATCGTCGGCACCGATATGGGCTACGGCAACCCGGCTTACTCCACTCCGCCGACGCTTTGGTGCGTCGGCGGCGTGAGCCGGTCCAGGTATTACATGCACCGCACCACGGTAGACACTACCGAGACGTTTACCCTGGACGTGGCGGCGCTGGTGCCGGTGTTCGAGCGCGATTGCATGCTCTACGCCTACCAGGACCATACCGGGGGACGCAGTTCCCACGAGGAAACGACGCAGGGCTCTGTGCCTGATCCCACGTCCTACGAACTCTGGTGCTACGACGACATCTGGCACTGGATGGGGCAGACGCGGAACGGGAACCGGGGCGACCCGCCATCCAAGGATGGGGTGCCTGTCTATGTCGACACGCTGGTCTACAGCCCCACCGAAATCAGCGACTTCGCCGAGAGTGGCAACTGGCTGAACCTGCCACCTGGCGGGTTTCTGGATGTCACGGGCATCTGTGGGCCGTACACCTACCGCAACTCCGTCCACAACGCCAACGGCGTCATCATCGGCGGCGAGGCGCCAGGCTTCGACCCGTACCGGAAGGACACCCAGTACCCCAACGAGAGTAGCGGGCGCCTGAGTGTGTGCCTGTCCGTGGCCGGCGCTGTTCAGGTCAACAAGGACATGCCGCACTCGTGGTACTGGGGCTTCTCGCCCGAGAACGACTTTTACTTCTACCGCGACGCCGTGCATGTCGCCATCGGCGACGCCCGGTACGCCAGCATCTACGAGACGGGCCAGGATGGACTGCGCCGCCGCTGGGGGCATACCGCACTTGCCGATCACAAGGCGGCCCACCACTTCATAGGGGTTATCAATGAGTGACTACCGCGACGATTCCAACGACACGGCGGTAATCAGCGACTCGGCCTGGATCGGCCTGACCGCGATCAGCGAGGGAACCGCCAGGATCAGCGAGACGGTGCTGTTCGGCCTGCTGGTGCTGCATACCGACACCGCGGTGGCTTCCGACGAGGCAATTGACCGTCCGGGGCACCTGCTGGCGGACCAGGCACACGCCAGCGACGAGGTGACCGACCAGTTGCGCGCCAGGGTGCTGGTGGTTGAAACGGCTACGGCGGGTGATCGCGTCACCGGCACCCTTCGTGTCCTGCACGTCGATGACGCCCTGGTGTCGGATGGGGTGCTGGATCGCGTGCGCGGCCTGACGGTGGACGGTGCCACGGTGGCCGACGAAGCATTCGGCACCCGTCATGCGTACACCCTGGTGCTGGATGCCGCGCGCATCAGCGACAGCACCGGCCAGGCCGCCAGTGTCCTGGTCGAGGACGCCGCCACCGTCAGTGATCAGGCAACTGGGACGCTGCACGGTCGCGTACTGCTGGTGGATGGGGCGTCCCTCGCCGACGAGGTGGTGGACGCGCACCAGGCCGTGCAGGCGCTGCTGGTGGACGGGGCATCCATTGCCGCGCTGGTGCTGGACCATCTGGTGGCGCGCGACCTGGTATCGGATGCCGTGGTGATCGAGGACATCACCGTGGGGGGCGACCAGGACGGCGGCCAGGCTTGGACCGCAAACGTCGATAGCTGGGCGATGAGCCGCTACGCGCCATATACCTTCCGGTCGCTTGCTGTGATCGACGGTCGGCTGTACGGGATCGCCGAAGACGGCGTTTATGCGCTGGACGGTGACAGCCAGCCGGTGGCCGGCAGAATCGCGACCGGGAAACTGGACATCGGCCAGGGCGCGCTGGTGCATCCGCATAGCGCCTATCTGGAGTATGCACTGGATGCTGATGGCACGGTGGCCATGGACGTGACCACCACGCAAAGCGGCAGCGCAGTGACCTACAGCTACCCGCTGGAGAGCGAGCCTGCAGACGAGTTGACCAATGGGCGCTTCAAGTTCGGCCGGGGCCTGCGCGGCAGGCACTTCACCTTCACGCTGCGCCTGACCGGCCGGCGCGGCTATATCAATGACCTGAGCGTCGAATCGGCGCCGACCAACAGGAGAGTGTGATGGGTATCGCACCGGATAGCATCCTTGGCGTTGCGGTGGACACCGTTACGGACAAGATGAACGACCTTGAGGCGCTGGGCAGCAAGTACAGCGCAGAGCTGTCTGCCGCGCTGGCGAAGATCGGCGACATCACGGTGGCTGACGTGCCGGCACCGACGCGGCCGGATGCGCCTATCGCTTCGCCGCCGCCCGTCAACCTGGGCGAGCAGCCGACCTATAACCCGTCGCCGCTGATCAAGCCGGAAGCCCCTGGGGGCCTGAACATCGATGACCTGCTGGCCGACCTGGACGTGGGCGATATGGACGACCTACCCGACGCGCCGACAATGATCCCGATCAACATCCCGGACGCGCCGAGCATGACGGCCATCCCGGTGCCGGAACGCCCGGACATCGACACCACGGTGGAGATTCCCGATGCTCCGCAGATCGCCATGCCGGACATGGAAGCGCTGGAACAGATCCGACTGCCGGAATTCGTGTTCCCCGAGTTGCCCACGTTCGACGCCACGCCGCCGGACGCGAGCGGGATCACGGTGCCCAACGTCTTCATCAACTGGCTGGAGCCGGAGTACCAGTCCGAGGTGCTGGACGAGTTGCAAGCGAAGATCAAGGAACTGATGGCGGGCGGCACCGGACTGCCGGCGCCCATCGAGCAGGCGCTGTTCGCCCGTGCCCGCGAACGCGACAGTGGCGAAACCACCCGCGCCGTGCAGGAGGCGGTCGATACTTGGGCCGCCCGCAATTTCTCCATGCCGCCGGGGATGCTCGCCAGGCAGGTAGATGTGGTACGCGAGCAAGGCCGGCTGAAGGCGGCCGAACTGAACCGCGACATCCTGGTGCAAGCGGCCACCTGGGAAATCGAGAACCTGCGCTTCGCCGTGCAGCAGGGCCTGGCCCTCGAGCAGTTGACCGAGAACATGCACCAGAACATGGCGCAGCGCCTGTTCGAGGTCGCCCGCTTCCACGCGGAAAGCCAGATCAACGTGTTCAACGCGCAGATCAGCCTGTTCAACGCGCAGAACGCGGCCTTTGAGACGCTGGCGCAGGTCTACCGCACCAAGCTGGACGCGGCCATTTCCAAGCTGACCGCCTACAAGACCGCCGTGGAGGGCCAGGTGGCGCTGGGGCAGATCAACCAGCAGCGCGTCGAGGTGTTTAAGGCCAAGCTGGACGCCGTACAGTCGAGCGTCGAGGTCTACAAGGCGCTGATGCAGGGCGCTTCAGTGCGCGCCGAGACGATCAAGAACCAGTTCGATGCCTACCGCGCAGACGTGCAGGCGTATGCCGAGCAGATCGGCGCCGAGAAGGTCAAGTTCGACGCCTACGAGGCCCGCGTCAAGGGTGAGTCGGCCAAGGCGGATGTGCTCGATGCGCAGGCCCGTGCCTACGCTTCAACCATCCAGGGGCTGGCGAACAAGGCCGATGTCAAGGTCAAGGGAGCGCAGATCAGGATGGAAGCGGCGCGCACCAAGGTGTCGAAGTTCTTGGCCGACGTGGACGCCTACAAGGCCACCCTGCAGGCCAGCCTGAGCGAGGTGCAGTACAACACGTCGGTGTTCCAGGCCCAAGTAGAAGCCTGGCGCGCAGCGGCCAGTGCCAACGTGGCCGACGCCGAAATGCAATCTCGCTTTGCCGACATGAACAGTCGGACCAACATCGCTTACGCGGAAATGCAGATCAGCGAGTACACCGCGAAGATGCAGAACGCTGTACAGCAGGCGCAGATCGCACTGGAGGCAGCCAAGGCCTTGGGGCAGTACACCGCCCAGCTCGCGGCCGGCGCTATGTCGGCGGCACATGTATCGGCCAGCATCAGTGGCTCTGGAAGTGCTAGTACAGGTGAAACAAAATCCGAAACAACTTCGACTTCTTATAATTATAATTATTGATTATGTGGATCACGGAACATGGAAGTTTCGTATTCTAAGGCTGGTTGTCTTTTTGAAGGTTTCGATATTCTTCCCAAGGTTTTTTTTCTTCGTCATATAGCTTGCTGCATGCAATGAATATCATGCGGCCAGCTAAGTTGCTCGGTGTCTCCTTTCCTATTGCCATCATGCAATCTCTGCCTGACTTGTAGCCAAATAATCCTCTCCCAGACCCTTGTTCAACCTCTAAGAGTGCATTTGGGTATTGGCCTGCGCAAAGACTTATCACCACCCGGGCAGTCTGATCGTTTTGCACTTCTGGCATTTTATCCAAAATGCATGTTGCATAGTTTCCTGCTATTGAAGAGGTGGAGATAATTGTCAGTAGGAACAATAGATTTCTCACAAGTACTTTTCTCCGGTTGTGCGCCCGGAATATATAGCTTTTGGTTCATTGGCGGAAAGTGGATACGCCATAGCCCCCTGTAGGGTTCGTCCAAAAATGAGACGAGCAGCAAGATTGAATCTGTATCCAAGCCGTTTTAGAGGCATCCCATGTACGGATTCAAGAAGGGCGCCAAGCCCAAGCAACGATTTGCAGATGGTGGGCGGGTGCGTGGTCCAGGCTCTGGCACCTCCGACGACATCGACACCGAGGTGCCTGCGGGCAGCTACATCATGCCGGCCGACTCGACCGAGCAGATTGGGGAAGCGGCGTTGCAGGGTATGGGGGCGCCGGTCCCGGTCAGCCTGAGTAACGGCGAGTACCAGATGCCTCCCGAGCAGGTTCACGCCGTTGGCGTGCAGGCGCTGGACGCTGTGAAGAATGCCACTCATGTGCCGGTAGCCCAGCAGGCAAAAGGGTTCTCTCCGCGTAAAAGGGGAGGGAATGGCGCCGAGAAGCCAGAATTGTTCTTCGCCGACGGCGGGGTTGTTGATGAAGAGCGTAAAAAGCAGACCCGTTTCGACATCACCAACACGCCCGCCGCCCAGCGTGCTGCTGGCGTTGTGCCGGAGGCATCGGCTCCCGTAGCCACCAGCGGCTACAGTGCAGACCCCACCATGGCAAGGGCGCAGGCCAATATCGATGCTGAACGGCAAGCAATGGCTGTGCATCGGCAGCGCACTGCTGATGCCGCGAATCTTCAGCCAGGAGTGGAGCCTGGCTACAGCGACAACCTCTATACCGCCAACGCCCAGGCACGTTCGGATGCAGCCCGGCAGCAACAGGCTGTGGCGCAGTCCGGTGCGCTGCCAGATGCGCCGTCGGCGCAAGGCTTCGCGCCCTCGCGACAAGGTAATGACCCGGCCAGAGCTGCAAGGATGCAGGCTCAGTTTGATCAACCGGTAACGGGCCCTGATCGATCTAAAGCTGCTGGTTTCACTCCGCAGTACCGTACTGAAGGGCCAGGCTGGCGAACCGACTCGGTTCTCCGCGGGACGGGTGACGACGTAGCGCAGCAGTGGGCATCGGGTGAGTATGCCCGAGGCTTTGGGACTGGCGTGCGTGGGGCGCTTGCGGCGGTTCCGGCAGCATTCGCTGATGCTGGAGAGGATGTCGGTCGATTGGCTGAACCGGTGGTCAACTTCGGTAAAGGGCTATTCGGATGGGATGACACTCCGCCGGCGCTTCGTGGTCAGCAAGCGGCCCAGGGTGCAGCAGCTCCAAGTTCCAGTGCTGTGCCCGGGCGAGGCCAGGTGTTGCCGGCTGCTGGTTCGCCTACCGGAGCGTTGGAGTCGGCGGCGAATACTGGAGCCGCTATGCCAGGCGCCGGTGGCTCGGACCTGCCCAACAACGTGACGCGGGTGGGCAACAGCTTCTCCGGCACAACAATCCGCCCGGGCTACACCGTTAACGGGGAAGCTCAAGCTGCCGGGTTCACCCCAGGTGGTCAGCGGAGTGCTCAAAACCAGCGCGCAGTGGAGAACCTGCTGGCCCGAACGCCTGATGTGGGTATGGGGTTCAGTCCGAGTACTGTTTCTCAGGTACCGCCGATGACCCCGGACGCGCTGGCTCAGTACAACGCCGGTAACTCCAGCGCGCCTCGAGTAACCGTGGTTCCCGATAGCTCTCGGGCCGATAGCGTTCGCCAGGCCGCCTTGAATGCAGCCTCAACACCTTATCGCGGTTCGCCGAACGGGCAGTTAACTGCCCGCCAGATCGACAACCTGTTCGGGCTCCAGCAGAGCGATGACCGCAATGCTACGTCCTTGGCGAGCACTCGGGCGAATAACGACACGGCCTTGGCGCGAGAGCAGGTGCAGCAGCAGGGCGCCAATCAGCGCGCTGCTCTACAGGAAATGGGGCAGGGCGCGCGCTTCCTCGCCTCCAACGAACTCGATCGCCAACGCCTGGCTGGTGAGCAAGAGGCCAGGGGTTTCCAAACCCGCGCCGCCCAGCGCATCGAGAAGCTGTACGAGCAGTACGACAAGGCTGCTCCCGAAGACCGCGCCGCGATCGCCGAACAGATTCGTGTGCTTGCTGGTAAGGACGCTCCGAATCGCTTCACCGTGGTACCTGGCGGCCAGGAGTACGACCCGCAGTCCATGCAACTTCTGACGCGCCCTGCACGAGTACTCAACAACCAGACCGGACAATTTATCGACCAGCAAACGCAGTCGGCGCAACCCGTCGCTCCGCGAACTGGTGAGGTGCGAAGTGGATACCGGTTCAAGGGAGGGAACCCTGCCGACCAGAATAATTGGGAGAAGGTGTAATGGCCGATACCAGCAAGCCATGGGAAGAGTTCGCGTCTCAACAGCCAGTAACTGGTGGCGAGAAGCCGTGGGAGGAGTTCGGTGGCGAGACGAAGGAGGAGGGAAGAGGCCTGATCGGGCATGCGCGCGACCTTGGCCTATCCGTGGCCAAGGGGGTGATTGGGGTTCCGGAAGCGGCTGTTGGCCTCGCTGATATCCCAACAGAGGGCCGCGTAGGTAAGTTCCTCGAGAACCAGGACGGCATGCTCGGCTTCCGGCCCCGGGAGGCGAAGGATTTCCTGAGTGATCTGCACACCGATCAGTACAAACAGCAACAGCAGGACTTTCAGGATGCTGATGGCGTCGTAGACAAGACGCTGCATGCTGTACAGAACCCGTCGATGGTCGTGAACACCGTAGCGGAGTCTTTGCCTTCCATGTTGGCGGGGGGCGCGGTCGGTCGTGGCGTTCGGGCGCTGGCTCCAGCGTTGGCACCTGTGGCAGCCGGCGCGGCTGGCGAAGGGGCGGTTATGGCTGGTCAGCAAGCAGAGCAGATCCGCCAAGAAACTGATGACGGCTTGCTCACTCCGGCGCAGTCGGGAGCTGCGGTGGCCACTGGTGTGTTGGGAAGTCTGTTTTCCCTTGCCGGCGGTAGCTTGGCCAAGAAACTGGGTATCGGTGATGCGGATACCCTCCTCGCTGGTGGTGCCAACCCAGGACAACTGGTCAGCGAACTGGCGTCCATGCCGGCGAAGAGCATTCCGCGGAAGGTGATAGAGGGCGCAATCTCCGAGGGCTTCCTTGAGGAACTGCCACAGTCCGCATCTGAGCAGGTTCTGCAAAACCTGGCGCTGGGACGGGACTGGGCCAGCGGCCTGGATGAAGCGATGGTAATGGGAACGCTGGCCGGGATGGCCATGGGTGGGCCGGCGGCGGTTCTGCATGGCGGTCAGCCGGCAGCGTCCCGTGGCCTGGCGGATGCGGACGCTACCTTCGAGAGTACCCCGGGCCTTGAGGGGCAGACCGAGACGACTGCGCCACTGGCACTCCCAGCTCCAGTGTATGAGGCTGGTTCTGACGGCCAGGTCCGGACCACGGTCGACCAGAACTCCGCTACCCAGGCACAGCGTCAGCAAGAGGCTGAACGTCTGGACCGAATCCGTCGAGGTGAAGTCACCGATGTGACTCCGGTCCCGGCGGCCCCAAAGCGCTCCGAGCAGATGGGTCTGGACCCGGCTGCTGGGCCACTGTCTGGTGCTGCTGCGCAGGCCGTGGACAGTGGCGCAACTGACCAGATGGTGCAACAAGCCGCGCTCCAGCAGGCAGCCGAGGAGGCGCAGAAGAGCGGCAGGAAAGGTGATCAGGTCAACCCGGAAACCGGTGAGATTACAGCGGAGCAGGGTGATCTGCTGGCATCCGATCCTGTCACCGATCTGCAGGGCCGCCTGGAATTTGTACGCCGGCAAGCCCGTGCCACCGGATGGGACGCGAAGAAAATCGCCGAGCGCGATCGCTTGCAGGAGGAACTGGACAAGCTCGCGCCAGCGCCGGATGCCGGCTACATGCAGCGCGTCGGTGAGCGCGTGAAGCGTATCGAGGCCGCGCAGAGCCCCGATGAAATTGCCGCGATCCTCGCCGAGGATCAGCAGGATGAGCAGCGCCACCAGAACGCCGCTGGCCGGGTGGAGCTAGCCGCCCGCGCTCGCGGCTTCGCCCTGGACCAGGCGGCGCAGCAGCAAGCCCCGACGCCAATCGGCGTGCAGGACGACATCCAGCAGGCCCAAGGCAAGGCTGACGCGCAGCAGGCGCAAGCCGCACAACCGGCTGTATCGCTGGCGCCGGCAGCGGAATCCGTACCGGCAGCACCTGCGACCGAGGCGAAAGCGACCAACCTGAAGGACGCCATTTCGAAGGTACGCCAGGCCAAACAGAAGCCCGAGCAGCCTGCGGCGCTGCAGGCCGTGCGTCGCGGAGAGGTGGGCGGAAAGCTGGGCAGTGGCGAAGTAGTGACCACCAGCAGCGGGCGGCAGACGACGCCTTTCCCGAAGGTCAGCGTGGACTCCAGCCGCAAGGCGACCAGCACCATCAAGGCCGTGGACCAGTGGCTGATGCAGAATGCCCTGGATGAAGCGCGCTCGCGCGGCGACGAGTTCAACGCGCGCCAGTTCGAGGCGAACCTGGCGAAGCCGCAGCGGGCCGATAAGGACGCTGCCGAGGAATACTTGTTCGGCCAACAGCCTGCTGTGCAGCCCCGCGTGCTGAAGCCACTGGCGCCGAAGTCTACCGCCACCGACAACAGCGCAAGCTGGGTCATCCGAAACAAGGAAACCGGTGAGGTGATCGCGGAAACGTTCGACCGTAAGAAGGTTGACGCGCTCAACACCGAGAAATACGAAGCGGTGCCGATCCAGCAGCACCTGGCGAGCCTGAACAAGCCCAAGGTGCCCAGCATCGAAGGCAAGGACATCGGCGAAGGGTGGGCGGAGTTCAGCAAGGAATCGGGCACCGTGGGTATCCCTCGCGCCGACATGCCGCAGATCAAGGCCGAGCACCGCGGCGCGATGGTGAACTTCCTGAGCGCTCGTGGCGTGCAGCATCAGGAAGAGACAGTTCCCGCAGATACCCTCAAACCGACGCAGGCTGAATTCAGCCGCGACAAGGTGGCGAAGGCCAAGGACTTCGAGGGTGGCAACCGCTCCATCTTGGTTTCGCGCGAAGGCAACGTGTTGGATGGGCATCACCAGTGGATGGCCGCCCGCGACAACGGCGAAGAGGTGAGGGTGATTCGCCTGGATGCCCCCATCCGCGACCTGGTGAAACTGGCCCACGAGTTTCCCAGTTCCACCACCGATGCCAGCAGCGGGCAGGGTGCCACGGTTGACGCGAGACAGGTGAGGCCCGTGCCTGAGCCAGCCGCTCCTGATGTGCCGAAGAAGAGGCCGCGCGGCGTGCTGGCAAAGAGGTTCCAGGCTGAGGCCCAGGCCCGCGCCGAATACTTCACCCCCGGCAACGTGGTGCGAGGTTACGGCGCCAACTACGACAGGGTTATCAGCTACAACCCGACCGAATCGGGAAGCTGGACCGTCACGGTGCGCAGTGTACGCAAGGAAGGCGACACCTGGGTGGATGTCCCGGGCGAGAGCGAGCGCACTCACATGACGGCGCCGGATGCGCGCGACATGAAGCGCGGCCCGGCCGGCCGTATCGCAACACAGGGGGCGCCAACCGCCGATGAGTTCCCCTTGAAGGAAGCCGCCGCCAGCTACTCCGGTATCTCGAACAGCAGCAGCCAGCGAGCGAAGTCCGATGCGGATGAGTTCCAGACCTACATCGACGTGGCCCGCGACGCGGGCGCTGTCGTGGCGCGCACCGATGCTCAGCAGGCGGCCGTGGAGCAAGCCACACGAGAATTGCGCGCCGATTACCTGGCCCAGTACCGACGCCTGATGAACGTGCGCGCCGGCACCTACAGCGGTTATGTTGTCGGGCGTTCTGGACTGAACAGCAAGCAGGCGGACAGGCGCAACAGCGCCTACGACCGCGCCATCGACACATTCGTGGCCTGGCAGAAGGCCAATCAGGATCGCGTGCGCCAGGCGGCCCTGGACGCCCGTACCGACGAGGAAAAGGCGGCAGATCGCCAGGCCGCCGAGCAGGCCCGCGCCGACAAGGCGCAGCGCAAGGAAGACGGGGACCGCAGCCTGATGCGCAGGATTCTGTCCTGGAAGAAGGGCAGCGAGCCGGTGGCGATCACCAAGGCCGCGCACCTTGCCGGGGTGAACTTCGGCAAGGATGGCTACCCGACCAGCATTAAGTTGACGCCGACCGATGGCAGCGTGCTGACCAGCGACAAGTTCGACCTGGCGGCGCTGTTCCGTGAGCGCGGCATGAGCGTGCCGGAGTCGAAACGCCGCGTGCGTGAACTGGTCGATTTCGTGCGCGCCGAGGATGCAGCCCGGCCCCAGTCCGAACCGGCAGAGGCACCCAAGCCCGAGCCCGCGCAGCCCAGCGATTCGAAAACCCCGACGCTCGATGCGCATGTAGCCCTCATGCAGCGCGCGCGCAGTGGGGAGGCGACCGCCGACGAGTTCCGCCAGGCATTCGAGCGTACGCAGAACGCCCGCGACGCCCTGGTGGCCGAGCTGGGCACTATGAAGAAGGATGACCTGCTGAAGTTAGGCGGCTACAGCTTCTTCCACCGCTACCGCAACGAGAAGAAGGCAGCGATTGTCGATGCCCTGGTTGGTCGCGTGCTGGAGGAATTTGCGCTGGGCCGCAGCTACGGCCCGAGCAGCTACGTGATGTCGGCTGCCGGCCTAGAAGCGCACCGCCAGGCCAAGGCCAGCGCGCTGGCCGAGCTGGTGGCGAACACCACCGACGACGACATCAAGGCGCACGCCGCCGAGGTCGCCGAGGCGCAGCAGGAAGTCCAGGCCCGCCGGGAAGCGCAGCAGAAGGCTGTCGCCAACCCGCAGACCCTCGCCGAGTTCCGCCAGGCAGTGAGCTACAACATGGAGACGCACGGGGAGTCCCTGCGGGAGGCGTTCATGCGCCTGACGCCGGAACAGCGTATTCGCTACGACGAACTGGAAGCCGAGAGCACTAAGGCCCTGCGTGAGCAGGCCAAGGTACAGGCCAAGACCCGCGTAGCCAGCGCCGGGCAGACTACGGCCGGCGACATCATCGAGACGAAGCACACCAAGCACGGGCATGACCTTTTCGTGGTGCAACTGGCCGAGCGCGTCAGCCGCGAGGATTACGACACCCTGAACAATTCGGCGAAGCGGCTGGGCGGCAGCTACAGCAGTTACCGTGGGAATGGTGCTGTCCCCGGCTTCCAGTTCCGCACCCGCGAGGCGGCCGAAGCATTCCGCAAGCTGGTGACCGGCGACACCGCCGACGCGCAGGCCGTTGCAGAAGCGCGCCGCGACGCCTTCGAGGATGACCGCAACCAGAGCGCCGCCCAGCGGCTGCGCACCATGGCCCAGGCTCTCAACGAGCGGGCCGATGATTCCCTGAGCCGCGTACGCAAGCAGAACACCGATCGCCGTGCGCGGATGGCCGCCAGTGCCGAAGCCTCGGCGCGCGCCGACAAGGCATTGGCCGCCACCATGAACAACCTGGCTGCCGCCATCGAAGGCGGCAAGGCGAAGTTCCTGGACACCGTGCGGCAGAAAGTGCAAGTGGAGTTCCTGGCGCGGGAACTGCGCAATGCAAAGGACGCGCAAATTCGAGCGAAGTACCCGACTTATGGCGAGCAGGAGAAACACCGTGGCGAGCCGGTGGACGCCGAGACGGTGGACTACTCCACATTCCCCAGTTACACCGCCATGCGCTCCGACCTGGCGAGCCTGGCGCGCCAGATGGCGGAAGTGGACGGCCTGAAGAAACTGGCCGCGCGCCTGGAGAAGGTCGCCGACGATGTGACCGAGGCCTACACCGGCTGGGCCAAGCAGAACCTTCTGTCCGTCAGCCGCTTCACCCGCGGTGACCAGTTCGCCGACTTTAAGAGTCGCGAGGATGCCGAGCGTGCCATTCGCCGCTCCGGCCTCACCGGCAAGGCCATCGTGCTTCCGGTGAAACGCGGGCAGAACCGCATCGTCATGGCCCCCAGCGAAGCCATGAAGCTGGGCCTCTGGCAGGGCGACGGCGACAAGCGCATCACGCTGTCCGGCGAGTTCGGCGGCGAACTGGTGCAGGCCCTGGGCCGGCGCAGTGGCAGCAAGATCACCGTTCCGTGGGCGCTGGAGAGCGCGCACGAAAAGCGCAAGCGCCTGGAGAGCATGGGCATCTTCACCGGCAGCGAGTACCGCTCCGCACTGCGCGAGTTCGCAGCGCTGCGCGAGGCGCCCGCCGAGCCGGATAAGATCAAGCAGATGGAACGGGCGATGATCGGTCGTCGCAATGACGGCCTGGACTTCTTCCCGACCAGCGATGCCGTGGTGGAGTCCATGCTGGACGCCGCTGAGATTGGGGAGGGCATGTCTGTCCTGGAGCCATCCGCCGGGATGGGCCATATCGCCGATGCGATCCGTGACCAGGCGGGCGTGGACCCTGACGTGATTGAGCTGTCCGGCGAGCGCCGCGAGCTTCTGGAAGCCAAGGGCTACCGCGTGGTGGGTAGTGACTTCATGGATGTGCAACCGCGCAGTTCCTACACTTTCGGCGACGTATTTCGCGCGCCCGATGGTTCCCTTGGCGTGATGCGTGGACAGGGCGGCTTGGGTAGCAACCGGGTGCGCTTCCAGCCTCTGGATGAGAGCGGCATGCCAGATGATCGCCGCAGCCAATACATGGACCGCGACGACCTGGTGGGCGTCGAGCATCGTGGTGCGGACAGCGGCTATGACCGGATCGTCATGAATCCTCCGTTCTCCAAGGGGCGTGACATCCAGCACGTACAGCACGCCTACAGCCTGCTGAAGCCCGGCGGCCGCCTGGTTGCCATCATGAGCGAAGGCGCCTTCTTCCAGAGCAACAAGGCCGCCGAGAACTTCCGCGCCTGGCTGGACGGCCTGGGCGCCACCAGTGAACGGCTGCCGGAGGGTTCGTTTATGGACCCGGCGCTACCCGTCAATACCGGCGTGAACGCGCGCATGGTGGTGATCGATAAGCCGGCAGCCGAAGAGTCTCCAGCGCCGCAGCCCGGCGAACAACCGCCCGTGCAGTATTCGTTCGCCGGACGCAATGCTGTCGGCGCTAACCTGCATGCCCTGAGCACAGCACAGCAGCGCATCGCCATTGGCGAAAACGCCGAGGTCGTTCGCCGAGATACCGGCTGGCACCGTAGCGCTGATGGCAAGTGGCGCTTCGAAATCAGCGATCATCAGGCCAGCATCGCCGTGGCCGGTGAGACTGCTGGCGCCATCATCGATATGGCCCACCTCAATGCCATCAACGAGGAGCGCAGTCGACCGACCGTCGGCGATGTGCTCAGCCATCCTCAACTGTTCGCTGCATATCCTGACCTGCAGCGTATCCCGGTGGCAGTGATGCCAGAGGGCGGCACTGCGCTGGCTCGCCTGCGCCGTCTCGCCACTGGTAACCAAATTGAGGTTCAGGCCAACATGCCCCGCACCGAGGTTGCCTCGGCGATCCTGCACGAACTCCAGCATGCGATACAGATCCGGGAAGGTTTCGCCATGGGCGGCTCGGCCAGGGCTTTCGTCAGCAACTTCGACAAGACTGGTGCGGCGACCTATCGTCGTTTGGCTGGAGAGGTGGAGGCGCGCAACACGCAGGCTCGGCTGAAAATGACGCCGCGCCTGCGCCGGGACATTGCACCCGATGAGTCGGCGGACATCCCTGCAAGTCAGGTGCTGGTGTCGTTCAATGGCCGCGACATCGAGAATGGCCCGTTGCCGCAGAACCTGACGGGGCGTCCGCCGATGACCTCGCAAAGCCTGGTGCGTGCTTTCGACCTGCAGTTCCCAGCACTGGGCCAGGCTGTGCGCAAGATGCTGAAGCGCGGCAAGGAAGGACAACGGGGCGGCTTGGTGGTGATCGACAGCGCCGACCCGTTGCGCATCGCGCACACCTACGCGCGGAAATCCGGTACCGCACTGAGCGATGCCGTTCAACTGTTTGAGGATGGCGGGCGCATCAATGGCTTCTACGATGCCAGATCAGGTCTAACTTTTCTGGTCGGCCCGAACCTGAATCCGGTAACCGCACCGGCCGTGGTGCTTCACGAAATGGTTCACGGCCAGCAGCGGCAGAATCTCGACCAGGCTGCCCACGCCATGCTGATGAATCGCGGCAAAGTCCGGAGCGCCGAACTGCGCACCTTCCTGGACCGTGTGGCCAGCCGCATGATCGAGGCCGGCGAGAGCCGCAACATGAAGGAGGCCGCTCCGTATATCGTGGAGCAGGCTGTTATTGAAGGGCGAGAGCAGGGGTTCGCCGAGGCTGATAGCCGGTTCCTGTCCTGGGTAGACAGTGCGCTGGGCAAGCAGGTGGGTGACTTCCTGCGTAGGTTCCTGGCCAACATCCGTCAGTGGATGCTGCGCCACGGTCTGCCGGTTGGCCGTATCAGCGTGGACGATCTGGTGCGATATGCGATGGCTGGTGTGGAAAGCGCCGCCGAAGGCCGGGTACGGGGCGACGGCCTAGCCATGAGCCAGGACGACATGCGCAAGGCGCGCGTGCTGCAAGGTCCGCCGGTGGCCATCCTGGAGGGGAATGAAGCACCACAGGGCTTCGCTGCGGTTCGCGAGTGGGCGGCGAAGCTATTCGAGTCTCAAGGTGGCAAGGCAGTGAATCCGGACCTGGGCGATGTGGTGCTGGATATGCGCGCTGTGCGCGACTCGATGGCGCATGGCAAGGCCAACCCATACAAGTTCTCGGCGTTCGCGGCCGTCAAGGACGTGCTGGAGCGTGGTGTGGTGGTTCACCGCGCGGACTATGAGAAGGGGGAGAGTTTCTACGTATCGGCGCCGGTGGTGATCGACGATAAGGATGACATCGTGACCGTGTTGGTGCGCCGCGATCCGAACATGCAGCGCATGTATCTGCATTCGGTGGCCACAAAAGAATATCTCCTGAACCGTCGAGTATCCGGTGCTGATGCCACGATGGCAGTGCAGCCTTCCGGCTCGTCCAGTTCAGGAGACGTAGCCAGTGTACTCCAGCGGCTGCTGACCGCAAGCCTGAATGAACCCGAAGGTCCGCAGTTCAGTCGCTCCGGTCTGCGCGAACTCACCAGCAAGGCTACCGCCGAACTGAACAAGACCTTCAGCGCTCCGGGAGGCCTGTCCTGGTGGCACAAGACCATCGGCACCATGTACAACCTCGCAGAGCGTTCCCCGGCATTCAAACCGGTCTTCGAGTCGGCGCAAGGATTTATCGATGACGTGAGTTATTACGCCAGCGATGCGGCTGATCTGGCGCCGAAACTGCTGCCGAAGCTGGAAACCTGGCGCGACATCGCAAAGTCCCCGGTGGGCGCTGAGGACAACAAGGCGGTGGCCAAGCCGGTATTCGAGGGCACGCTGATGTGGGCGCGCGACGTGGACGGCAAGCCGGTGCGCGTCGATTCGCTGGCTGAGCGCGCCATGCGTCTGACGGCCGACGAGAAGGCGGACATCCTGCGGAAGCAGGGCAAGATTCCCGAGGGACTGCTGCGCGCCTGGCGCGGCCTGAGCCCCGAGCAGTTCGCCAAGATGATCGACAGCCGCTACGAGTCGCAGATGCTCAAGGCAGGCATCGTCTGGACCGACGCTGAGCTGCGCGACATATGGAAGCTCAACGATGCTCAGGTCGCGCTGTACCGCGAGTTCCGCGCCGCCACCGACCGTAGCCTGGACACCATGGCCCGCGCCGACATGCTGCGCTTCGGCGGCGAGGATGTGAAGGAACTGCGCGACCAGGTGATGGACGCGGCCGATGCGCAGGAGGGCGCCGCGATACTGCGCGACCACCTGGCGCAGATGGCTGATGCATGGCCGGAACGCGCCACGAACCTGCTGAACCTGGCACACGGCATGACGGATCGCGCCGAGAAGGTCGCCCAGTTGCAGGGCGAGGGCTATGCACCGCTGTCGCGCTTCGGCAAGTACACAGTGGACGTGGTGGGTCAGGACGGTCAGCGTGAATACTTCAGCCTGTTCGAGACGAAGCGCGAGGCCAACCAGATGGCCGAGCAGATGCGTGGCGCGTTTCCTGGCGCCACCGTGAGCCAGGGCACCCTGTCCGAGGAAGCGTACAAGCTATTCGCTGGCATCACACCGGAAACGCTGGAACTGTTCGGCAACGCCCTCGGTTTCGACTCACAGGGCGATAGCGCACGTGATCAGGCTTTCCAAGACTACCTGCGCCTGACAAAGACCAACCGCAGCGCAATGCGCCGGCTTATTCACCGAAAGGGCATCGCTGGTTATAGCGAGGACGTAGGGCGGGTACTGGCTTCGTTCGTATACTCCAATGCGCGGCAAACCGCCGCCGGCCTGCACATGGGCGACCTTTCCGAGGCTGTGAACGGCATCCCGCAGGCGCAGGGCGAACTGAAGGACGCCGCGGTACGGCTGGCCGACTACATCAAGAACCCGCAAGAGGAGGGGCAGGCGGTGCGCGGACTGCTGTTTGCACAGTACCTCGGCGGCTCCGTCGCGTCTGCCTTCGTCAACATGACCCAACCGGTCCAAGTGACTTTTCCCTGGCTGAGTCAGTATTGCGGGGTGAAGCGCGCTGCGACGGAACTGGGGCGTGCAGCACGTCAGATGGCGCATCGGTCCTATCAGTTCGAGCCGGACCTGGCCCGGGCATTAAAGCGCGCCGAGGATGATGGGGTGGTGTCCCCGCAGGAGGTCCACCAGTTGATGGCGCAGGCCCGCGGCAGCGGCTCGCTGCGCGCGGGGGACGGGACGCGCTTGGGTGATGCTCGAGCACTTGCGTCCAACAGCGTGGCGCGCCTGTCGATGGCCTGGGGCAAGTTGTTCGGCGCCGCAGAGCAGATCAACCGCCGCATGACCTACATCGCGTCGTATCGCATCGCCAAAGCGCAGAACATGGCCAATCCTGATGAGTTCGCGCGCCGGGCCGTGCGCGAGACGCAGTTCGTATACTCCAAGGCCAGCAAGATGCGCTGGGGGCGTGGTGCCGTCGGCGGCACCTTGATGACCTTCAAGACGTACAGCGTGGCCTATCTTGAGCTGATGCATCGCTTGTGGAATCAGGGTGAGCCTGGTTCGCAGGAGCGCAAGGACGGTCGGAAGGCTGCTGCCCTGATGATCGGCATGCTGCTGCTCGTCGGCGGCGCCGGTGGCTTGCCGTTCGCCGAAGACGCCGAAGACCTGATCGACGGTGCGGCGCAACTCATGGGCTACAACTTTTCTACCGCGAAGGCCAAACAGGAGTTTCTGGAAAGTCTGTTCGGTCGGGTGCTTGCCGACTTCATTGATCGCGGGGTGTCCGGGCTGCCTGGGGCTCCGCTCGATGTATCGGGCCGGCTGGGTATGGGGAACCTGATACCCGGAACCGGTCTGCTAACTGAAAAGACCAGCCATACGCGAGACGTCCTGGAAATAGCTGGCCCGATGGGAGACTTTGCCAGCCGAATAGCGAGTGGTACTCGCAAGGTGCTGGGAGGTGATATCGGCAGCGGTATCCTGGAGATGTCGCCGGGCGCGGTGCGAAATGCGGCCAAAGGCGTGGATATGCTGGCCACTGGCATGTACAGGGACGCCAAGGGCTACAAGGTGCTCGACACCAACGTGCTCGAGGCCGCTATGAAGTCCATCGGCTTCCAGCCGGCCAGCGTAGCCACTATCCAAGGGGCCAACATGCTCAACCAGAAAGCAAAGGCCTTCTACAACTTGAAAGCCCAGGAAATTCGCAGCATGTGGGCGGCCGGCATCTTCGAGAAAGACCAGGGCAAGGTTGAGCGCGCGCGGCAAGCAATAGCCGACTGGAATCGGCGCAACCCTGACCAGCCAATGGCCATCCGAGTGCCAGACATCATGCGACGAGTCCGCGAAATGTCGCTATCGAAGGACGAACGGATAGCGAAGACAGCACCGAAAGCGATGCGGCAGCAGATGCGAGAGGATCTGGAGCGCACCCGCGCAACGCTGGACTGAACCCCCTGTAAGGATTTGCCGTTCTCTGGATGTACCGAAAACTACCTGCCCAAGAAGCCGGGGCGTGATGCCCCGGCCTTTGGAGGATGGAGTTATGTCGGAGAGGGCCGGAATGGCGGTAGAGGTGGTGGGCGTTTCGGTGGCCAACAAGACCACGCTGGCTGGCGCCCTTGCGGGCGCGTTGGGCTGGCTGGCGCAGATCAACTGGGTGGGGCTGGTCGGCGTGCTGGTCGCCGTCATCGGTCTGCTGGCCAATATCTATTTCCAGGTTCGCCGCGACCGCCGCGAATCAGCCGAGAGCGCTGCCCGCATCGAGGCCATCCGGGGGCGTTGCGATGTCGAACAGCCGTAACCGCGTGCTGGTTGCCGCGCTGACCGTCAGCCTGGCCGGCTTCGGCGCCTGGATGAAGTCGGAGGATTTCAGCGCGAAACCATACGTGCCGACCAAGGGTGACGTTCCGACCATCGGTTACGGCTCCACCCGCTACGAGAATGGCCAATCGGTGAAGCTGACCGATCCGCCGATCACCCGCCAGCGCGGCGAACAACTGGCGCGCAGCCTGATGGCGAAGGACGAACAGCAGTTCCGCGACTCGCTGCCCGGCGTGAAGCTGTTCCAGGAAGAGTATGACCTGTACCTGGATTTCACGGGCCAGTTCGGCATCACCAACTGGCGCGGTAGCTCGATGCGCCGCGACTTGCTCGCCGGCAACTACCGGCAGGCGTGCGACGACCTGCTGAAGTGGCGCAACCAGGCAGGCCGCGACTGCTCGCTGCCGAAGAACTGGGGGCCGAAGGGCTGCAAAGGTGTGTGGACCAGACAGCAGGAGCGGCATGCGCAATGCATCGCCGTGCAGGTGCCGCAATGACCGCCCGCGAGCTGGGCGCCGTCCTGGCTGCGATAGCGCTGGCTGGCCTGGTGGCCAGCACGCTGACCTATCGGCACCTGTACCAGGACGCCACCGCCAACCTGAAGTCGCTGAGCGACCAGGTGGAGCGGCAGAACGCCGAGACTGACGCAAAGCTGGCCGAGCTGACCGCGCAGCGCGACATGAAACAGGCAGCGCTCAATAAGGCCGCTGCCGACCAAGAGAGGAAGGACAACGATGCTCAGGCTGAAATCGCTCGCCTTGCTGGTGAGCTGCGCGACCGCCCTGTGCGCGTGCGCATCGTCCCCGCCGCAGGTGGGGGCTGTAGTGGTGGCGCCGCAGGTGACGCAGCCGGCACCGCCGAAGCTGGTGCAGGAGACGCCGCCTCGGCCTACGGGCTACTACCGGAAGAAAATTCTCGACGCTTTAACGACTCCCTGAGCGAAGTCGAAACCCTGAGCGCGGCCTACAACTCGTGTCGCGCCCGGTTGATCCCCCAAGAGCCGACCCTGTAGGGAGGAAACCATGGCCTACACCGCATATCGGGTGCTCAAGGCACCTATCGACCAGATCGAGCGCTTCATGACCGAGGCCATCGCCGATGGCTGGCAGCCGCTCGGTGCGCCTATCCTGCTCTACCCCGACGACAAGGCCGTCTACCAGGCTCTGGTCAAGGGTACGCCGGATGGTAGTGGCACTGGCCCTGTCACCATCGTGGTGGACGACATCACCGATGCTTCCGCCATCGGCAAATCTCTGCTGACTGCCGTCAACGATGGCGATGGGCGTGCAGCAATCGGGGCCGGCACTTCCAATCTGCAGTTGGGCACCACCGCAACCACCGCCAAAGCGGGAGACTATGCGCCTGCCTGGGGGGATGTGACAGGGAAACCGGCGGTTATTGCGGCTGGTACTGATGCCGCGACAGCAAGGGGGGCTATTGGCGCGGGAACATCCAGCCTTGCGATCGGTACAACCGCTACTACCGCGGCGGCTGGCGACCACAACCATGCAATCACTGCTGATGCTGCCAGTGGGTTGGCTGCAGCCTCCAGCGTTCAAGATGCGTTCGTAGCGGTTTCGGCGCGAATCAAGGCTCTGGAGTCGGCTGCGCCGTAGATGAATGCAATATGCCATGGATGGCGCATTTGAAGGCACAGGGCCTTGCGCAGGCGGAAGGTGAGGGGGGACATTACCGCATTCCACGGAGCTTCAACCAAAGGAACGATGGCCATGTACATCAAGGTCGCTATTCGAACTGCGGCACCTATCGCCGTAGTGACTCTGCTCTCACTGCCTATATCCGCACCTGCCCAGGTCTTCAAATGCATCGACAGCAGCGGGAAAATAACCTTTTCAGATCAAGGGTGTGCAGCGGGTCACTCAGCGGCCGCGATAGACGTTGCGCCGGCGAACACCCTCGACAGCTCGCAGTACCGAAATCCGCCGCCTCAACCTGAGGTACCAGATCGCGTTGCGCCCTCGGTGCGGTCTGGCGTTCAAGTTAACGTCGTCGGGGGCGACAACGATGCAGAACGTGAGCGGAAAAGGCTTTGCAAAGAGGCCTCGACGCCCTATCCCGGATCTCGTGGAGGGCTGACCTCTGCTCAGCTTGCCGCCGCCGCGCAGTTGTGCGCGGGTGTTTCAGTTCCTATGCCTACTACACCCGCGCCGGCCGGTGGCAGTGCAAGGCGAGCACCGACGGCACCTGTAGCACCAGGAGTCCTTACCAGTTGTGATGACAGTGGGTGCTGGGACAGCAACGGGGCTAGGTACAACCGAGGCGCTGGAAATACTCACTTCCCGGCGAATGGTGGGCCAGCGTGTGAGCTTGTTGGCGGGAACATGGTGTGTCCCTGAAGTTGTAGACTACGGCCTTTTCCTACAAGGGGCGCGACATGCTGGTGATTCGATTGGCGGGGAAGTGGACGCTGAAGCTCGACAGGCAGGTCGGCAGTTCCGGCAAGCACGGGATATGGGCATTCCACTGCTCTGAAAGCACTTTCGCGCCGTCTTCGAACGACCTGCGGCGCACTGCGGCGATCCTTCCAGCCGAGCCCAAGGAAGGCCAGACGGTGGACGTATCGATCTGCGACACCGCGCACTCGCCGGATGGCTGGATTGCCGTCGGATCAGGCGTCGCGGCTTACGAAGCGGAGCGCTGAAAGTCAGGCCCACCGCCAGGGCCTGAAGTCATCAGGGAACTGCTCGGCGAGTTGCAGCGTGCCGCCGGCGTCGAGCTCGATCACGAGGTGCGAGGTCGTAGTGGCGGATTGTGGGGAGGAAAGCGCTAGCTTCCCTCTCCGCCCGGTAAGTCCGTGTACCTACCGACTTGGGAACTGCAAAACTGCCGAGCCTTTCTTTTCGTCGGAGGTGGATTTATTTTGTTCCTTCTGCCTCAGGCGAATATCTACAACCCTATCTTTATCGTCTGCAGAAAAATACCCCGAAGGCAAACAGCAAAGCTCTTCAAGGATACTAGTTGGAACTCCTAGAACGTCTCTCAAGGCATTTTTAGAGAGTATCTTATGCTCAATAAGCATCATGACACTCCTCTTAAGAAGCTTGGGGGTCTCAAACTCAAATTCTTCGTCCAACGGCTCTTTTTTAACCCACCCCCTGGCCGATCTAGCCTTCCACAGCCGAAGAGTAACTTCAGGACTTGATATCTCCAAGTCCTGGCTTCTCTTTATCATCGCTGCAATGGAAACCTTCCATCGAGGCTTGAGAGAGAGAAAAGCATCCAAGGTTGGCCACTTTATCTCATTAGAAAAGCTCTCGGCCGGCATCAGAAATGCGCTAGCAAATCTATGTGCCTGAGATTCAAGTAGGTGATAATTTGCCTTGTACTCGTCGGCACCTATTCCTCGATGAAGAACCAGGTGACCTAGCTCATGCGCAGCATCAAATCTGCTTCTAGCTGGAGCAGCCTTGTCAGAAGCCAGCAAAATATACGGCCTGTTGTCTACATCAGACCACCGAGAAACGCCATCCATTTTCACGTAGCCGATTTCCGATCTGGCTACTACGGCGCCATAGCTCTCCAGAACATGGACTACATCAGAGATAGGCCCCCTGCCCAGCCCCCACCTGTCTCGACACTCTTCCGCTAAATGCTCAATCTCGCAATCTTGGATCAGCCGGACGTCGCCACCATCATAGGCGGGGATATTGATATCCGGGAACTCAAGGCTTTCTTGGAGTTTATATGAAACTTCTTCAACCCATTCAAGCCTAGCTTCGGCGGAATCTTTTGCTCCTCGACAAGTGGATACTTGGGATCGGAAGAACCCAGGTCTAGTAACTCCGGACCTAATTGGCGATTCAAGCAGCCATTTTTCTGGAACACCAAACGTCTCACAAATCTTCTTGAAGCTAGAAGACTCAGGAAAGCTATCCCCCTTCTCCCACTTCGAGATATTACTGGTGGAGCAAGAAAGAAGCTCGGCAAGCTTGGCTTGAGTCATCCCAGTAGACGCGCGCAATTGTTTTAGGCGTGCTGACTGAAATCCTAAAATACCTGTTCGCATAACCTGCTGCCTCTATTAATCTCACTCTTGATTATCTGCCTCATTGCCCTCATCTTCGCGCATGCGCTGACGAAGCTTAGGCCATACTCCATCGAAATCAGTGGGGCTAGCCGCTTCATTATATCCAGCCATAAAGTCACTCATACTTTGCCATACATGATAATGGCTGGTGCTGCTGTAATAAGGAACAGCAATCAATATATCCAACGGCCTGGACTGATCCATGTGGGGGGAGGGTGAAAAAGGAATAATTACAGCATTCAAAGTATCGTCTGCCGAAAGAGGCTCAGAATTCTCATCAAGGAGACTCATTTGTGGTGAGGTGAGAAATTTATTTAATCGAGAATTATTCAGTCTGTACTTCGCAGGCCTGACTGTCTTTTTCCATGGCTTGATGGCAGCAGTGATTTTTATGTTTCCCATAGTCATGAGAGTATAAAACTCACCCGCAGGCTGAGTAGTAGTCACTGAGGAAGACCACGTCCTAGACAGGCCCGCTAACCCGTCTTGAAGAAAACTATATCGGTCCTGGGCGCGCTTGCGACCTTTAGGTATGTTGACCAACTCGCCAGCAGCTTGGTGAGCCTTCTGAAATGCTTGCGGGATGATCGTAAGGATCTCTTCAAAATGCCCGCGCGGTACCTGGTTGCGGATAAAGGTCAAAATCTCATCTTGAGTCTTCATTGACACTCCGAAATCGCCAATATTCCTAAAGCGGATTTTATAGCTTATTTTTTTCCTTTTGACCAGAGTCTCGCCCGACGAAATCGAGGGATCCGGATCCCAAAAAATGCCCGCACCCGCGGGGCTTTAATGGGTGGTCACCTCCACACCCTGCCAGTCCACACCCTGCCAGGGCTAGGCTTTGGCGACATTCGGGCATGAAGTGAAGCTGATTGCTCCGTATTTCGTGCGCCCTTTCGTCAAGGGCGTGGGAGTCTCCGGCGAACGAGTGGGCCGGAACCATGCTGCGTGGATATACAGTCATCCGGGGGAGGCGACGAGTGGAAAGCTGGTCGGAGGAGAAGCGGTCGTGTCAGTGGAGGGACTGGTAAAAAATGCTCGCCCTGGAAGGTCTTGCTACGAATTTGCTACAGCAAATTGAATTGGTTTCGTAACTATATGATTTTATTAGGTAATTTTTTCTAGTTTGACCGATCCATCATCGGCGCAACGGAGAATCGGCGTGAGAGGGCGGCGGGGGCGTTGGTCGGTTCTGGGCGCATCGGGACTTCGGTAGGGGGAGCGGAGCAGGGCGAGGGATTTTATCAGGGATGGGGCCTTTGCCATATCGTCGGTAATGAGCAGTTCCACCCGCCCAGCGTCGGTGTCCGATAACCCGAGGCTTTCCAGCACGGCTCGTAGGCTGTCATCAGTACTTCGATTCGGATGATGTCTCCATCAGCCTCTCGACCTGGGCCGCCACCGTTTTTCAGTCACTGACCAGAATCTCCGCCCCTGGTACATCTTTCGTGGGGATGGACTCGATCGCCATTTTCTGGGGCGCTGCCAGGCAAAATGGTTGCCAGACCCGAGGAGGTAGTCGTTACCCTCCACTGGGCCTCTCTACATGCGCTCGACGATAGTATCGAGCTCCCGGATCTTGAAAGCCTTTTGGCAGGGAGGCGGGTTCCAGCCCAAAGGAGCGCTCCCGGTGAGTGGCCTTGACGCTACTGATGGTCAGCTTCGATAGCCCCGAGGAGTCGCCGAGCACATCGCCGATGCTTTTATCGGAGGTGGGATCGAGCGAGGGAAGTTGCCAAGGGTCTGGGCGGCGGTACGCGGGAACGACCGTTGCTTCTGTATGGCTGGCGCACTCTACATGCGTAGAGTTTTCGCCACTTCATCGATTTCGGTGATCGTGGCGTGGTCGGAAATGACTCTGGCCATGAGGTAGTCATGCAACTCTGCATCGCCATCGACACAGCCGTCTCTGAGCACAACCAACTGGTAGTCCAGATCGAACGCCTGGCGAACCGTCGTCAGCACTACGCCTGAGGTAGTGGCTCCAGCGATGAGCAATGTTTCAATATCATGCGCCCAGAGAAGCTCGTCCAGTTCCGTACCCGTGAAGGCGCCGACGCGACTCTTCGTAATGACCGGTTCGCTTTCGATCGGCTGCAAGGCGGCGGTGATCGCCAACCCGGGGCTTCCCGGTTCGATCAAGCCACTTTCACGTAGCTCGCGGA
Organism: Pseudomonadota bacterium; assembly: GCA_023423675.1. Lineage (GTDB taxonomy): Bacteria > Pseudomonadota > Gammaproteobacteria > Xanthomonadales > Xanthomonadaceae > Stenotrophomonas. Next base: position 56,150 of record JAFAFD010000261.1, read on the forward strand.
ATAGCCTGTTGCGCCTGTCCATTGGCGGACCATCGGGCGGGCAGCCCACCGTTACATGAACTACAAGCATATCGGTTTGCCGTACCCTGGAAAGAAATCTGGAGGTGCGGGCCACTACCTCGGCTGCGCGAGGTGCGGGCACGAAGTTGTTCAGCACGAATTCCTGGAAATCCATCAGCAGCAGGGCGGAATTAAAGGGAGATTCAAGCACGAGCTCAGTCATGACGACCTCTGGGTGGTGGAAAACCGTCTAGCGGGTGGAGTGCCCAAGGGCTCGCCAGTTGAATAGCGCCCCTGCCAGCATCAACAGGCTGGTTACCAGGAAAACGCTGCGCATCCCGAACTGGCCACCGACGAACCCTCCGATTACCGGCCCGATTACCTGGCCGGCGAATTGCGCGGATAGCGACCAGCCCATTGCCGAGCCGACGAATCGCTCCGGGACGCTATGGCGGATTACAGCGGCCATGCACGGAAGCAGGCCGCCAAGCGCCATGCCCATCAGGAAGCGCAGGGCGATGAGTTGCCACCCTGCATATACGAAAGCCTGGGGAATCAGCAGGACGGCCGCGACGCTCAGCGCGGCTATCATGATGACGCCGTAGCCAATCCGGTCGGCCACCTTACCCAGATAGGTCGCGGAGATGATGCTTCCGAGCGCTGCCGCCGACATGGCCAGACCCGCCACAGACGTCACCCGCCTCGAGTCCTCGAGCAGCGTTTCGATATAGACGGTGATAATCGGTTCGACCGACATGTTGGCAATCATCAGCAGCAGGCCTGTCGCCAGCATGGCGAGGATCACCGCCTTGTTGGGCATATTCGACCAACCGACCTTGGGAGGTTCTTCGACGGCGGGGACGGAGGGGCGTGCAGTCTCGCGCAACATGAAGGTCGTGAAGACAAACGCAATGAAGATCAATCCACTGGCGCCCCAGAATGTGGCTCGTATGCCGATCAGAGGAGGCAGGAAGCCGCCAACCAGCGGCCCTAACAGATTGCCGGCCATCACGCCCGAGGAAAGAAGACCCAATGCCCATGCCGAACGGGATTTCGGAGCTTGCACCGCGACCAGGATCGTTGCCCCCGACGAGTACCCGCCGGCGATTCCCGCCAACAAGCGCAAGCCGATGAATTGCCAGATATCGGAGGCCAGCCCCATCAGCAACATGGTGATCGCCATTCCCAGGCTGGCTCGGACCAGCATGGGCTTGCGACCGTAGCGGTCGCCAAGCATCCCCCAAAGCGGTGCTACCAACCCGGCGGTGACGAAAGTGGCGGCGTAGGCGATACCCGACCACTGCACGATTGCAGCGTGGCCCGATACCCCGAGTTGACCTATGTAGACCGGGAGGAACGGCAGGATAAGTGTCATGGCGAAGACGGTGGTGAAGGCTCCGAACAAGCACACGGCGAGGTTGCGTTGCCAGCAGTCGATAGCGGGTTCGTTCATGTTGCCTTGCATCAGCAGACTCCGATCAGAGACACTCGATACCACACAGTCAATTTGGTATACCAATTTGGTATACATTGACGTTGGCCAATGGATCTGTCAATCGGAGGCACCTAATGACGGTCATTCAGCAGGCTGAAGAGCGGCTGCGCCGCTTGATTCTGGATATGGAGATCGGCCCTGGAGAGCGCCTGACGGAGCGCTGGCTCGAAGGGCAGACAGGGGCCTCGCGAAGCTCTATCCGCACGGCACTGGTTCGTCTTGAGGCTGAAGGTCTCGTTGCGAGGGAGGGCCGGGGATGGCTGGTGCCGCCCATCGATCTTCAGGAAATAGAACAATTGTTCGTATACCGGGAGATGCTTGAGGTAACGGCAGTTCGCCTCGGTGGAAAAGAGGCGGAAGAAAGCTATCTCCGGGAGGGGGAGGCCATACTGGATGCGGTGCCGATAAATGCCTCGGCAGAAGAGACCGAGTCTGCCGGACGCCAATTCCACCTTTGGATTGCCGGTTTGGCCCGCAATGAATTCATCAGTCGGGGGCGCGGCGAGGCCCGGACG
>JAFAFD010000267.1 GCA_023423675.1 Pseudomonadota bacterium
GGCCATGCCCGGCGGCTCTGTCAGGACCGCTGCGCTCGCCGGGTATGGCCCGGCGCTATCGGCCTGCGGCAGGCGGCAGCGGCGACCGCTGGCGCAGCACGCGCACCAGCGCCCAGATCACCAGCACGATGCCGAAGGCGCTCAGCAGCGACAGCACGAACTGCACGCCGCCCAGCACCGCGCTCATCGCCGAGATGGCGGTGAAATCGCCGCTGCTGACCATCCACAGCGGCACCACGTTGGCAACCACGCCACCGAGGTTGGCCACCAGCAGCAGCACCAGGCCCGCCAGCGCACCGCTGCGGGCCGCATCACGCGGCGCGCCTACCACCCAGACCAGGCCGACGCACAGCGCGATCAGCACCGGCAGGCGCACGCCGATCATGCTCAGCACGCTCAGCAGCAGCGAGGAGCTGTCCATGGCTCAGTCCTGGCCGGCAAACGCGCCGGCACCGGCACGCAGCTGCTGGTAGACCTCGTCGGTCTGCGGGCGCACGCCATGCCACTGCAGGAAGCTCTCGGCGGCCTGCTCGACCAGCATGCCCAGGCCATCGACGGTATTGCGGCAGTTGGCCGAGCGCGCCCAGGCCAGGAAGGCGATGGCCGCCTCGCCATAGTTCAGGTCCACCGCGGTGGTCATCGAATTGACCAGCGACAGCGGCAGCTTGAACTCCACGTCGCGGTCGCGGCCGGCCGACGTGGCGTTGAGGATCAGTTCGAAATCGCCCAGATCGCGCAGGTCTTCCCAGTAGCGGCTGAGCGCGCGGCCCGGCTCGCCCATGGCGTCGATCAGTTCGTCGGCGCGTTCCGGCGTGCGGTTGACCACCACCAGCTCGGTGATGCCGGCATCGAGCAGCGCCGGGGCGACGCTGCGTGCCGAACCACCGGCGCCGATCAGCAGCACGCGGCGGCCGCGCAGGTCCAGGCCGTGGCGGTCGGTCAGGTCACGCACCAGGCCGATGCCATCGGTGGTGTCACCGTGCCAGCGGTCGCCCTTGCGCAGCAGGGTATTGACCGAGCCGGAGCGGCGCGCGCGCGCGGTCAGCGTGGTGCACGCCGAGAACGCGGCTTCCTTGTGCGGCGAGGTGACATTGGCGCCGACACCGCCTTCGGCGGCGAAGGCGTCCAGCCCGGCCAGGAAGGCGTCCGGGGCCAGGTCGATCGCGCGGTAGTCGATGCTGATGCCTTCCTGGCGACCGAACGTCGCGTGGATCAGCGGCGACTTCGAGTGGGCAACGGGGTGTCCGAAGACGGCGTAACGATCGGTCATGGAATCCTCAAGCTGGCTAGACTGGTGCACTTTCGTGCAAGGACCCGGATGATGCGCATCACCCCGACCCTGCTGGTGCTTGCCGCCAGTCTACTCTCTGCCCCCGTGGCGATGGCGTTGAACGAGTACGGCATCGAGGGCATGGGCGTGGTCTCCACCCGCGCCGACGAGGGCCGGGCGACGATCAGTGCCGACGGCCAGCGCATCGTCTTCGCCCGCCGTGGCGAGGCGGGCTGGGGGCTGTGGCAGGCACGGGTGATGGACGGCCGCTGGCAGCAGGCCCAGGCCCTGCCGGTGGACGTGGCCGGCGAGGCGCTGGACCCTTATTTCAGCCGCGATGGCCACTGGCTGCTGTTCGCCGCCGGCCGCGAGGGGAAATGGGCGCTGTACCGCGCGGCGGTGGCCGCCGATGGCAGCGTGGGCCGGCCGCAGCCGCTGGCCGGCAAGGACGGCAGCCGTGCCGAGCGTGGCGCGGCCCTCAGCGCCGATGGCCGCCGGCTGCTGTTCGCGCGGGACCAGGGCCGCGGCGCGGGCTGGGATCTGTTCGTGGCGCCGCTGGATGCGCAGGGCGTGCGCGGTGCCGCCGTGGCGTTGTCCGCCCTCAACACGGCCGCTGACGAGACCGGCGGTGACTGGCTGGGCAATGACGGCGCGGTGGTTTTCAGCCGTGGCACCGGCGAGGCCGCGCAGGTGATGAGCAGCGCCTGCGCCTGGACCGGTGCCGCGCTGCAGCCGCTGGGCCTGTCGTTCAACCAGACCGGCGGCTGGACCGGCGCGCCGGTGGTCGACAATGCGAAGCCGGGCGAGATGATGGTGGCCAGCAGTGCGGCCAGGGCGCCGCGTGCCGGTGGCGTGGATGTGTACCGGTTGGCGGTGCCGAAGGTGGCGGCCGTGGCAGGGTGCGTGCGGTAGATCCACGCCGGGCGTGGATGGCGCCCGTGATGGGGTCAGAGCCCTTTCCTGCGGAAAGGGATCCGACCCCGGGCATTGCGGGGGATCCGACCCCGGGCCGCGTCGATCAGCGCGCGAGCACCTGGGCGCGCTGCTTCTCGTAATCGATCTCGCTCAGCTGGCCGTTGTCCTTGCGGCGGTTCAGCGCGGCCAGTTCGGCCTGCACGCTTTCCGGCAGGGCCTGCTCACGGGCCACGTGGGCGGCGGCGGAGAGCTGCTCCGGCGGGCGCCGGCTGGCACGCCAGGCCGCCACGAACACGCCGACGATGATGGCGCCGAACACCAGCGTGCCGGTGCCCCAGATCAGCCATTGCACCCATCCCATTTCCGGTCCCATCGCGTGTTCCTCCGTCCGTCGTGAGCGCTATTGTCAGCGCTCGCGCAGCCAACGCGCCACCTGCGGCGCGAAATAGGTCAGTACGCCATCGGCGCCGGCACGCTTGAAGCCCAGCAGCGACTCCATCACGCAGGCGCGTTCGTCCAGCCAGCCGTTGGCGAAGGCGGCCTTCATCATCGCGTACTCGCCGCTGACCTGGTAGGCGAAGGTCGGCACGCCGAACTTCTCCTTCACCCGGCGCACCAGGTCCAGGTAGGGCATGCCCGGCTTGACCATCACCATGTCCGCGCCCTCTTCCAGGTCCAGCGCGATCTCGCGCAGGGCCTCGTCGCCGTTGGCCGGGTCCATCTGGTAGGTCTTCTTGTCGGCCTTGCCGAGGCTGCCGGCGCTGCCCACCGCATCACGGAACGGGCCGTAGAAGGCCGAAGCGTACTTGGCCGAGTACGCCATGATGCGCACGTTGAGGTGGTGGTCGGCATCCAGCGCACGGCGGATCGCGCCGATGCGGCCGTCCATCATGTCCGAGGGCGAAATGATGTCGGCGCCGGCTTCGGCGTGCGACAGCGACTGCTTGACCAGCGCTTCGACGGTGATGTCGTTGAGCACGTAGCCCTTGTCGTCGATGATCCCGTCCTGGCCATGGGTGGTGTACGGGTCCAGGGCCACGTCGGTCATCACCCCCAGTTCCGGGAAGCGCGTCTTCAGCGCACGGATCGCGCGCTGCGCCAGGCCGTCCTCGGCCCACGCCGCCGACGCATCCAGCGACTTCTGCGAGCTGTCGATCACCGGGAACAGGTCGATCACCGGGATGCCCAGTTCCAGCGCCTCTTCGGCCACCTTCAGCAGCTCCTCGATCGACAGCCGCTCCACGCCGGGCATCGACGGCACGGCGGTGCGGCCGGCCAGTTCGTGCACGAACACCGGGTAGATCAGGTCGTCGGTGGTCAGCGTGTTTTCGCGCATCAGGCGGCGCGAGAACTCGTCATGGCGCATGCGCCGCGGGCGGTAATGGGGGTGAGGCATGGCAGGCTCCGAGGAGTGGCTATTGCAACAGGTAGCCCTGCGGCAGCAGGGGTTCGGGCAGGGGGCGTTCGCCGAGCGCGTCGAGCTGGTCGATCTCGATCGTGCGCACCATGGCGTCCAGCGGCAGGTCGTTCGGCTCCAGGCCGAAGGGCTCTTCCATCTCCTCGCCCAGCTGGTCCAGGCCGAAGAAGGCGTAGGCCAGCACCGCCGACAGCACCGGCGTGCCCCAACCCAGCGAACTGGCCAGGCCGAACGGCAGCAGCACGCAGAACATCCACGCGCAGCGGTGCAGCAGCAGGGTGTAGGCGAACGGCAGCGGCGTGCTGAGGATGCGCTCGCAGCCGGCCTGGATGGAGGACATCGCGTGCAGGCGGTCCTCCAGCTGGGTGTAGAGGATCGGCTCCAGCTCGCCGCTGCGCAGCGCCTGCGCCAGCTCGGCGGCGATCATCGACAGCAGCGCGTCGGGCACGTTCTCGCGCTCGGCCAGCTGCTCGCGCTGCGGCTTGTCCAGCCACGGCAGCGCCACCAGGGCGACGATGCGCCCGCGCAGGCGTGCGGCCAGGGCATGGGCGAAGGCGGTGGTGAGGTAGGCGATGCGGCGGCGGCGGCCGCTGTCGTCGGCCAGCAGCAGGTGCACCTGGCGCGCCAGCGAACGCGATTCGTAGATCAGCTGGCCCCACAGCTTGCGGCCTTCCCACCAGCGGTCGTAGCAGGCGCTGTTGCGGAAGCTGAGGAAGATCGACAGGACCAGGCCGAGCAGGGTGAACGGGGTGACCGAGACACGCTCGATGCCGATTGGCGGGGCCAGTTCCACCACCGCCGCCACGGCGATGGACAGCACCAGGATGGCCAGCACCTTGGGCGCGATGGCCGGCACGATGGAACCGCGCAGGATGTACAACAGTTGCCAGCCGTGGGGACGGGAACGAATGATCATGGGGTCAGCCGCGCCGGGCGCGGTTTCACAGGCACGCGGGGGGCTCGCGCAGCCCGGCATTGTACTCCCCTGCCCGGCGCCGGGCCGTGGGGCTGCGACGCCCGGTCGCACCCATGGGCGCGACTCAGCGCAGGTTGTTCAGATCACGCCGCCGCCCAGGCTCAGGCGGATGATGCCGACCAGCACCACGATGCCGTTCAGGACCAGCCCGGTTTTGGCGCGGCCGCGCTTGCTGGGGTGGGTGAACAGGATGCCCAGCGCGGCGATGACCGCGCCCACCGCCGCGAACGGGATCAGGAACCAGTTGCCCCAGCCCAGCAGCGGAATCAGGGCCAGGATCATCCACAGCAGCGCCACGATGCCCCACAACAGACTGATCACACCCATGCCCAGCTCCCCTCAGGTCGGTTCCTTCCCCAACATTAGCCTTTCTGGTGGCTGCCGCCTACCGCCGTTGGCGACACACTCACTCGCCTCGTGCCAGCATGCGGCCGTGCTCCGGGCGACGGTGTTGGCGCCGATTCAGAGTCCCCGGCCGATGATCCGAACTGTCCTACAGGGGTAAACGCCATGAACATCCGTTGGCTCGCTTTGACCGCCATGCTGCTGGCCGCTGCCGGTTGCGCCAGCACCTCCAAGGTGATGCTGGGCCGCGCGCGCGCGCCGATCGACCCGGCGCAGGTGCAGATCTATTCCACCCCGCCCGCCGGTTCGCTGGAAATCGCCCAGCTGGAATCGTCCTCGGCGGTCGGTTTCGGTACCCAGGGCCAGACTGACGCGGCCGTCGCACGGCTCAAGCGCGAAGCCGCAGCGTTGGGCGCCAACGGCGTGATCCTGATGGGCGTGGGCAGCAGCGGCTCCCCGGTGGGCATGTCGGTGGGCGCCGGCAGCTACGGCTCGCACGTGGGCGGCGGCGTCGGCATCGGTATTCCGACCACGCAGAAGCGCGCGGCCGGTGTCGCGATCTGGGTGCCGAACCCGGAGGCCCCGGCACGGTTGCCGACGCAGACGATTACCCCGCAGCGCTGATCAGTAGATCCACGCCATGCGTGGATGGGCCTTCCCGGTAATCCCCGGGGTCAGAGCCCTTTCCCTGCGGAAAGGGATCCGACCCCTGCATCGGTAGCGC
>JAFAFD010000287.1 GCA_023423675.1 Pseudomonadota bacterium
CTCCCGCCCTTTCGTAGCGTCGAGCTTGCTCGACTTCTGCCGGAAGCAGAAGAGCAGGCTCGACGCTACCGAAGCGCCAAGGCAGCCGAGCATGGGCTCGGCTCTACACAAGCTACCCCACGCCGGCGTATGGTGGATGCCCGTCTCCCCGCCGAGCCGTGCATGTCCCAGCCTGACATCGCCGTCGACCTGGCACCGCGCATCGCCGTGGCCATCCGCGATGGCTTCGAGGACTACCACGCGCGCTTCGCGGCGATCACCGCGCGGGCACGGCTGCGCTTCGAGCAGCGCGACTGGGCCGCAGCACGGCAGGATGCGGTCGAGCGCATCGCCCTGTACGACCTGTGCATCGCCGAACGGATGGATGCGCTGCGGCGCATGGCCGGCGATGCGATCGGCGTGCGCGCGCTGTGGCTGCAGGTGCACGCGCACTACAGCGCGCTGCTGCAGGGGCTGATCGACGCCGAACTGTACAAGACCTTCTACAACACCCTGGCGCGGCGCCTGTTCGCCACCCGCGGGGTCGACCCGGCGCTGGAATTCATCGCCTTCGACATCGAACCGTCCGATGCGATCACCCATCCGGTGGCTCGCCACACCTACGCGGTGTCACCCACGCGCCCGGTAGAGGCCCTGCAGCGGGTGCTGGCCGATTACCGCTTCGACGTGCCTTACGCGCACCAGCTGCGCTGCGCGGCAGCGATTGCCATCCGCCTGCAGGATGACCTCGCCCACTGGGGCGATACCCCGGTGCGCAGCATCGAGCTGCTCGATACCGTGTTCTACCGCGAGCGCCGCGCCTACCTGGTCGGCCGCGTATTCGGCGAACACCGCTTCTCGCCCTGCATCATTGCCCTGGTCAATGACGAGCACGGTTTGCGCGCCGATGCGGTACTGACCCGGCGCCGCGATGTCGCCCACCTGTTCGGTGTCTCGCGCAGCTATTTCCAGGCCAACCTGGCCACCGTCGGCGATGCCGTGGTGTTCCTGCGCAGCCTGCTGCCGGGCAAGCCGATCGACGAGATCTACACCGTGCTCGGCCGCGCCAAGCAGGGCAAGACGGAGCGCTACCGCACCTTCTTCCGCCACTTCAACGAACACCCGCACGAACAACTGGTGCATGCCGAGGGCACGCCGGGCATGGTCATGGCGGTGTTCACCCTGCCCAGCTACCCGCTGGTGTTCAAGCTGATCCGCGACCGCTTCGCCTGGCCCAAGGCGATGTCGCGCCAGCAGGTGGAAGAGAAGTACGCGCTGGTGTTCAACCTGGACCGCGTCGGCCGCCTGCTCGATGCACAGCCCTACCGCCACCTGCGCTTCCCGCGCGCGCGCTTCGCCCCGGCGCTGCTGGACGAGCTGCTGCAGCAGTGCGCGCAGAGCGTGCGCGTGCAGGGCGACGAGATCGAGATCGCCCTGTGCTACGTGCAGCGTCGCTTCCGCCCGTTGAACCTGTACCTGCGCGAGCAGGGTGCGCCGGCCGTGCGCGCGGCCGTGCTGGATTACGCGCAGGCGATCACCGACATGGCCCGCAACAACATCTTCCCCGGTGACATGCTGCCGAAGAACTTCGGCGTGTCACGCCATGGTCGTGCCGTGTTCTACGACTACGATGAGCTGTGCCTGGTCAGCGACTGCGTGTTCCGCGCCTGGCCGCAGCCGCGGACGCCGGAAGAGGCACTCGCCGACGAGCCCTGGTTCCATGTCGGTCCGCGCGATGTGTTTCCCGAGCGCTTCGGTCCGTTCATGGGCCTGCCGGCGCAGGAACTGGCGGCGGTACGTGAACACTACCGCCACCTGTTCGATCCCGCCTGGTGGCAGGGCCTGCAGGCCCGCTTCGCCAGTGGCGATATTCCTGACACGCCACCGTACGCTGCCGATCACCGTTTGGCGTGATCAGCCAGCCCGTAACGCATCGCAGGGCGACCTCATGTAGGCTTTGCAGCTCATACACAAGGAGTGAGTGTGATGCGATCTTCCCTTTTCCTGGCCCTGACCCTGGCCCTCGGTGGCGGCGCCGCGTACATCGGCACCGCCGATGCGCAGAGCGCGCGCGAGGTGCGCAAGCAGATGGAGGCCAGCATGACGCTCAGCGGCGTCATCAACATTGGCCGCGAAGGCCAGGTCGAAGGCTTCCAGCTCGACCACCCTGAGAAGGTGGCTGCCGACGTGGCGCGCATGGTCGAGGGTACCGTCAATGGCTGGCGCTTCGAGCCGGTGCTGGTCGATGGCTTGGCGGTGCGGGCACGAACCGACGTCCGCCTGCGGCTGCTGGCGGACAACCTTACCGGCAGCACTATGCAGATCCGGGTGGCCGATGCGAACTTCGGTCCGGTCGATGAAGAGAACAAGCCGTCGAGTGACGACGTCAGAGCGCTGAAGCTGCGCGCACCGGCTTATCCGGAACGCGCGGCGGCGATTCGCGGCCAGGGTGAGGTGACGTTGCTGGTCAAGGTCGGGCGCGATGGCAAGGTGGCCGACGTGGTCGCCGAGCGCACCAACCTGACCGTGGTGGCGCCGGAGCGCCAGATGCAGATGCTGCGCGATGTGTTCGCCAAGGCAAGTGTGAGTACCGCCCGCAGCTGGACGTTCAGCATTCCTACCACCGGCAAGGACAAGGATGCCGAGTTCTGGACCGTGCGGGTGCCGGTCAACTACGCCTTCGACTCCCGGTCGGAGCGGTATGGTCGCTGGTCGGCTTACATCCCCGGCCCGCGTCAGCAGGCCCCGTGGAAGACCGGCGAAGACGCGAATGCCAGCGGCTCCGACCTGCTGCCCGAAGGCGGCGTCTACATGGTCGGCCGCAACGACGGCCCGCGCCTGCTGACCCCGCTGGGCTGACCGACGCGGCCACAGCGCCAGGCATCGCCTGGCGCGCCCGCGCACGGATCAATCCGCGTGCGGGTAGACCACCACGCGGTTGCGGCCCTGTTCCTTGGCCAGGTACAGGGCCTTGTCGGCCAGCCGCAGCGCCTGTTCCACGTCGGCATGGAACGTGGGGAAATGGGCCACGCCCAGCGACACGGTGATGTTGCCGACCGGTGCGAACGGCTGCCCGGCAATCGCCTGGCGCAGGCGCTCGGCGGTCTGCTGCGCCGCCACCACGCTGACGCCCGGCAGCAGCACCAGGAATTCCTCGCCACCGGCGCGGCACAGCACGTCGGTCTCGCGCGAATGGCGGCGCATCTGCTCGGCGATGTGGACGATGGCGGCATCGCCGACGTCATGGCCGTGGCCGTCGTTGATCGCCTTGAAGCGGTCGATGTCCAGCGCCACGATCGCGAACGGCATGCCCTGCGCCTGCAGCATCTCCAGCGCGTTCTGCAGGCCGCGGCGGTTCAGCAGCCCGGTCATCGGGTCGGTCCGGCTGGCGCGGTTGAGCGTGCCGATGCGGTCCTGCAGGGCGTTGAAGCTGTACAGCACCGCCTGCTTCAGCTGCGCCACTTCGAAGTACCACGCGCGGATGCCGGTCACATGGTTGATCGCGTTGCCGGTGTCTTCGCCTTCCTGCACGTTGCGCGCCAGCTGCCACAGCGGCATCGAGATGCGCCTGGCGAACCACCAGGTGATCAGCAGCGAGAGCACGCCCAGCGGGATCGCGTTCCAGATGACCGAGGTCATCAACCGCGACAGCGGCTGCAGGGTTGCTTCGGTCGGGCGCTGGGCGATGATGCCCCAGCCGGTGGCCGGCACCGGCGCATAGCCGGACAGCTGTGCCACGCCATGGTTGTTGACCAGCTGCTGGCTGCCGGAGTGGCCGCGCATCACCGCCTTCACCGCCGGGTTGTCCAGCGCGTAGGTGCCCACTTCCTTCGGATTGTTGTGGTAGATGATGCGGCCGTTGTGGTCGACCACGTACAGGTAGGAACCATCGCGGTAGTAGTGCTTGCCGAGCAGCGTATGCAGCGCGCTGCGCTGGCGCAGGTACAGGGTGCCGCTGACGTAGCCCAGGTAGGCGCCCTGGCGGTCGAAGATCGGGTGCGACAGCGAGATCAGCAGCTTGCCCGTCGCCGACTGGTAGGGATCGCTGACCAGCGGCTGGCGGCGTGCCAGCGCCTGGTTGTTGCCGAAGCTCTTCAGCACTTCGCCCTGCAGCTGCAGGGTCTGCGGCGAGGTGGCGATGACCAGGCCGCTGGCATTGACCACCAGCGACGAGTTGAAGCTGCTGGACTGCAGCTGCAGGCGGCTGGCTTCATCCTGGGCGTGGCCGGCATCCAGGCCGCTTTCGCCGAGGCGGGTGGCGGCGTAGGCCAGCTGCTGCTGCGCGGAGAGCAGGAAGGCCTGCGTCGTGTCGGCCAGCTTGCTGGTGTAGACGCGGTTGGCTTCGAGGGTGTTGCTCACCAGCTGGTCGCGCTGCACGCGGTAGCTGGCCAGCAGCGTGTTGCCGAGGGCGATGAGCGTACTCAGCAGGGCCAGGCCAAGAATCAGCTTGCCCAGGTTGAGGCGGTTGGAGATCGGTGGCATGCGGCAACAGCACCCATCGCTGCGGCAGCGCAGCCGGGCACGAACGGTGGGGGACCGCCATTATGGGCACATTCGCCTGCCCCGGGGAAAGTACGGTGACCCGGTGTCAGCGTTGCAGGCGTCGCCGCAGCGTATCGCGCACGCGTTCGGCGCCGGCCGCATCCAGCGGCGCCAGCACGCCCTGCGCATCGGGCGGCACGTGCGCGGCCGTGTGCACGCCGGCGTCGAAGACATAGTGGTCAAGCATCGTGCGCCAGTGCGCGCGCTGTTCCGGCGGCAGGTCGCGCAGGGCGAGGATGGCCAGCATCAGCGCGTTCATCGGTGAGTCCATCCAGGCCGGCACCGGTCGCCACCAGCTGTTGATCAGCACGTTGAACGCTTCCAGGCCTTCCATGTGGTGCCACCACAGCGAGGGAATGAACACCGCATCGCCGGGCTCCAGCTCGGCCACCTGTGCCTGCGCCCACGCCTGCGCGAAGCGCGGGAAGCGCTGCAGGTCCGGCGCATGGAAATCGACCAGGCTGATCGCCTGACCAGCCGGGGTGAAGTCCAGCGGCCCGACGTACAGGTTGTCGATCTGCTCCGGCGCGAGCAGGGTGACCCGGCGGCGGCCGGCCGCCACGCAGGCCAGGTTGTCCGGCACGTCCTGGTGGGCGGCGATGCGCGAGCGGTTGCCGATCCAGATGCTGGCCAGCGGATCGGCCACGCCGAGGTGCAGCGGATTGGCCTGGCTGAAACCCGGCAGGAAGCTGTCCAGCGTGGTCGACGCCACATAGATGGAGGGCGGCGCGGGATCGCTGGCGTACTTCAGCAGCGTGGCCAGCACCACCTTCAGCGGAATCTGCTCGCGGCGGAAATTGAAGCCGCTCATGTCCTCGTTGTAGAACAACCGGCCCCGCGTGTCGGGCGCGGCGGTAGTGGCCGTCACTGGCATCTGCCCATGGTCGAAGCTGGCCAGGTGGGCCACCGCCTCGGCGGCGGATCGGCGCGCGGCCATCACCAGCGGCCAGTGCGCCACCAGCCCACGGATCACCTTCGGCGTCGTCCAGGTAGGCAGCTGCACGTGCAGCTGTTCCGGGTCCAGGCCGTGGCTCTCTTCGATTGGGCGGGGCGGTGGAATCATGCGCGGGTATCCGGGGTACTGTGGAGCCGGGCCTGGGCTCGGCTCCACACTACCGCAGCCGGTCAGAACTTGTATCGCACGCCGAACATGTAGCGCGGGCCGGTCTGGGTCGCGTAGCGCAGCATGTTGGTGTGGCGCGAGTAGGTGCGCATGGTCTCGTCGGTCAGGTTGATCGCTTCCAGGCTCAGGCTCAGCTGCTCGCTCACCGCGTAGCTGATGTTCAGATCGAGCTGGCCGTAGGCGGCGGTGTAGTTCGGGTTCGGGCCCTGGCCACCGATGCCGTTGAGGAACTTGTCGCGCCAGTTGTAGGCCGCACGGATCTGCCAGGCGTTCTTGTCGTAGAACGCAACCAGGTTGGCCGAGTCGCTCAGGCCGATCATCGGGTACTGGTCACCCAGGCTGAGGTTGTTGAACGTCAGCCCCGACTTCACCTTGGTGTAGTTGGCAGCCAGGCCGAAACCGGACTGACCGAACAGGTGCTGCACCGCCACTTCCCAGCCATCGAGGTGGTCCGAGTGCTGGTTGGCCGGCACGGTGATGTCGAAGCCGGCGATCGGATCGGTCGGCAGGCCTTCGATGGTGCCGGTCAGCTGGCCGGCCGAATTGACGCCGGTGAAGTTCACGCCCGGATCGCCGGCATGGTTGGTGAAGATGTAATCGCGGATGCAGGGCATGTCGGTGCCACCACACGAGGCCAGTGCCTCGTTCCAGTAAGCGCCGCCGACCGGCGTGTGCAGGTTGCCGCTGTTCTCGCGCACCACGGTGTCGCTGATGAAGTTCTTGATGTTCTTGCGGAAGAAGCCGGCAGACGCGTAGCTGGCCTCACCGTAGTACCACTCCAGCGAGAGGTCGAAGTTGTCCGAGATCAGCGGCTCCAGGCTGGGGTTGCCGCGGCTGCCGCTGCCACCCTGGGTGCGCACGATGTCGGCCAGCGACTGGCCGCTCTGGATCTGCGTCCAGCTCGGGCGGCCCAGCGTGCGGCTGTAGCTGCCGCGCAGTGCCAGCGATTCGCTCAGGTCCAGCTTCAGGTCGACGTTGGGCAGCACGTAGTCGTACTTGCCGCGGCCGCCGATGAAGCTGCTCTCCGGCGCGTAGACGATGTTCAGTTCGTTGGCCGAGCCCCAGCTGATGCCCGTCGGCACGCGCACCATCGCGCTGGATTCCACTTCGGTCTGCTCGTAGCGCACGCCGGCCGCCACGTGCAGCGGCATCGACCAGTCGAAGCTGGTGCGGTACTGCAGGTAGGCGCTGCGGGTCTTCTCGGTGGTGCGGATGTCTTCGGAGTACTCGGTCGGCGCGTAGTAGCAGGTCGGGCAGGCCGGGTCGGAGGCGGTACCGACCTGTGCGGCACGGTCGATCAAGCGGTCGAAGTCGAACACCAGGAACTGGCCGGTCAGGCGCGGATCGCTGTGCCCGGAGAAGGCCTTGAAGTACTTGGCCATGTTGTCCGCGTACCAGATGTCATCGGCATAGTCGGACGGCGAACCCAGGCCGCCCCAGGTATTGCGCTGCATGATGGCCGAGGCCGAGCGGTTCTCCACCTGGGTGTGGCCGACGCCGAAGTCCAGCGCCGAGTAGTCGGCGAAGCGGAACGTACCGCGGCCCTGGTACTGCTGCACCTTCGATTTGTTGTAGCTGTTCTGGAATACCGAGCCGGTGACCAGCGCATCGGACGCCTGCACGCCGCCCGGCGGCAGGGCGATGTTGATGATCGGCAGGTCGCCGCTGTAGTCGACGGTGGTGGTGCCGCGCACGAAGGCGGCCACGCCGAGCACGCCGGCCGAACCGTACGGGCTGTCCGGCTGCGATTCGGCCTGCGAGTTGTGCGCGTCGAACGACAGGTCCAGCGCGTCGTTCACTTCCCAGTCCACATTGAAGCCGAGCGAGTGCATGTCGGTCTTGGTGGCCAGCCGCGCGCCGCCCATCGACACGTCCGAGTTGGTCATGTCCTCGCTGTAGATGATCGGCGCCGACACCGGGCCATTGGTCCAGATGCTGTCGCCCGGGCCGTAGTTGAACCACACCGACAGCTCGCTGCGCTGCTGCTGCACCTTGTTCTCGACATAGGTGTAGTCCAGCGTGGTGGTGATGTTGTCGGCCGGCTTCCACTGGAAGGTGGCCTGCGCGTTGGTACGCTGGCGCTGCACGCCGTTGACGTTGTACGCGGTGTTCTGCGGCCGCGCATACACATCGTTCGGGCCCGGCCGGTTGGTGATGCGGTCCGAATAGCCCTGGCCCGGCTGCGGCAGGGCGCGCCAGTCGGTGGCTTCGTTGCCGTAGAACGTGGCCCAACCCTCGGCCACGGTGGCCTGGTTGAAGCCGGAGTCGCGCTCCTGGTGGCTGGCACTGAGCGACACGCCGAAGCGGTCGTCGGCATAGCGCTGGCTGAAGATGCCCGACAGCTCGCCGGTGACGTTGGAACCCTGCAGCGTGCGCGGCAGGTTGTCGTTGGACGAATCGTTGACCGCCTTCAGGCCGAGGCTGATCACCGGCTCCGACACCAGCGGGCGCAGCGTCTTGATGTTGATGGTGGCGCCTATGCCGCCGGCCGGGTTGTCGGCGCGGCTGGTCTTGTAGATCTCCACCGCCGAGATCGATTCGGAGGCGAGGTTGGCGAAGTCGAACGAGCGCGAGCCGTTGAGGCCACCACCGCCGTTGCCGAGATTGGACGCCGGCATCTGCCGGCCGTTCAACAGCACCAGGTTGTAGTCGGGGCCGATGCCGCGCACGGTCACCTTCGAGCCCTCGCCGCTGGAGGTGCGGTCGATCGACACGCCGCTGATGCGCTGCAGCGATTCGGCCAGGTTGGTATCGGGGAACTTGCCGATGTCCTCGGCGACGATGCCATCGACCACGCCCTGGCTGTCGCGCTTGAGGTTCATCGACGACTGCAGGCTGCCGCGGATGCCGGTGACCTGCACCGTATCGAGCGTGGCCGGGTCGGGTGTTTCGCCGGCAGGTGCGTCCTGCGCCCAGGCCGGTGCAGCAAGCGCTGCGAGCAGCGCGGAAGTGAGCATCGTCTTGCGAGGTACTGCCTTGTACGTCTTCATGGAAGCTCCCTCCCCAGGGAATTCGGTGGTGTCGTTGCGGCGTTGTCTCGATCGCGGGTTACTGCATGTGGCCGGATTGGAGCGACGGTTGACAGCGTTGTCAACAAACTGCCATCAAGTGCACCTGATCGGCGCTGGGGTGGGTTGTCATGTAAACGTTGCCATGAACGCGCTCATGCTGATGAATTCCCTTTGTCTGCGGGATTTCCAGCGGTTTTCCAGCAATGACAGCGCTGCCAATGGATCGGTGGAATTGAGTTGTGCGGTGCAGAACAAAACTGCGCGGATGCCGTCGTGCAGTGGTGGAACGCAGCCGTTGTTGTGCGCTGACAGCGCTGGACAAATGGAACAGACAGCGGATGTCGTGCATGTCCGCTTGATGGCTTGAATCAATGACCGGGAGGACAGGTTCTGGACATGGCAACGGCCGCCCGCGGACAACGCGTGTACGGTGCTGGGCACGCACAGTCACTTCATCGCGCACGGCGAAGCGGCAGCCGCCCGCGTGCGCTGGGATGCGAGGAAAACCGCAACGGACGCGTCGGTCCGCTGCGGCAGAAGTCAGCGCCGGCGCGGTGCGGCGGTCGATTCGCGATCCAGCACCGCGTGCTCGACGGTGATCATGCGTCCGGCCGTCTCGGCGCGGATGTGCTCGATCAGCTGCTCGGTCGCAAGCCGGCCCATGTGCGCGGTCGGCTGGCGCACCGTGGTCAGCGCCGGATAGATGTGGCCGGCGATCGGCGTGTCGTCGAAGCCGCACACCGAGAGGTCGCGCGGCACGCGCAGGCCACGCTCGCCCGCAACGCGGTACACCGCAGCCGCCATGTCGTCGTTGGCGGCGAAGATCGCCGTCGGCGGGTCATCCAGGTCGAGCAGGCTGTTGGCGGCGTCCACGCCGGACTCGAACGAGAACTGGCCGCTGACCACCAGTTCCGGGTCGTAGGCGATGCCCGCCTCGCGCAGCGCCTGGCGGTAACCGGCGTGGCGCCACTGGCAGGCACCGTGCGCGCGCGGGCCCTTGATGTGGCCGATGCGGCGATGGCCCTGCGCGACCAGGTGGCCGATCAGTTCGACCACGGCGGTGGTTTCATCCATGCGCACGCCGATGCGGCCTTCCGGGTGACGTGGCGCGATGCAGGCGAAGGGGATGTCCTGTTCTTCCAGGTACGACAGCACCACCTCGTCGTCGGTCAGCGGCGGGATCAGCACCACACCGTCCGGGCGCGAATTCTCGAACAGCGCGGCCAGGTCGGGCAGGGTGCGGCGGCCGGTGCCGACCGGGCCCAGGATCAGGTTGTAGTGCTGCGCATGGCAGGCTTCCAGCATCCCGCTCTGGATTTCCATCAGGTAGTTGCGCGAGGGATTGTTGTAGACCAGCGCCAGTGCATACGAGCGCTGCCCGGCCAGGCTGCGCGCCGACAGGTTGGGCTTGTAGCCCAGCCGCGCCACCGCCACCAGCACGCGTTCGCGGGTCTGCTCGCGCACGTTCGGCTCATGGTTGAGCACGCGCGACACGGTCTTGATCGAAACCCCGGCAACGGCGGCGACATCCTCGATTCGACTGCGCATGATGCGATGGTTCCTCCTGGAAGGCGGCGGGCACGCGGCGATGGTAGTGCGTGCTGGCCCGGTCGGTGTTGCCGAAGCAGGCGGATGTTGCCACGACATGAGGGGCGCTGGCACGTCCCGATTTCGTGTCGCGATGCAGCACCCACGCACTGCGCTGGCATGTCGATGATGCGCCAGGCCCCGTGGTTGCGGGACGGCGGGCACGTTGCCCGCGAACAACGATTGACAGCAGCGGGGTCGCCTTATATGACAGCGCTGTCAGGAGCGGTGCGCAAGCGCCCATGCCGGCGTGCGGTCGCAGACACGCGCGCCAGGAACTTCATCCACGGAGGTAGAGCCCAGTGAATCGCCCCACCCAGACCCTTCTTGCCAGCTGCCTGCTGGCCGCCCTTGCCGCGCCCGTCGGTGCCGCACCGGCCAGCGGTGAACGCCTGCAGGACTGGCCGCGCGTGCACAGCGCGATCACCACCGATGCGCAGATCGAAAGCCGCGTGCAGCAGATCCTTTCGCAGATGACGCTGGCGCAGAAGATCGGGCAGATGACCCAGGCCGAGATCAAGACGATCACGCCCGAGCAGGTACGCCGCTACTACATCGGTTCGGTGCTCAACGGCGGTGGCTCGTGGCCGGGCATGGACAAGCACGCCAGCGTGCAGGACTGGCTGAAGCTGGCGGACGCCTACCATGCCGCCTCGCTGGCTACCGATGCGAAGACGCCGGTGCCGGTGATCTGGGGCACCGATGCGGTGCATGGCCACAACAACGTGCTGGGGGCCACCCTGTTCCCGCACAACATCGGCCTGGGCGCGGCCGGTGATCCGGAACTGATCGAACGCATCGGCGAAGCCACCGCGCGTTCGGTGCGCGCCACCGGCATCGGCTGGGTATTCGCGCCCACCCTGGCCGTCGCCCACGACCCGCGCTGGGGCCGCACCTACGAAAGCTATTCGTCCGACCCGGCGGTGATCCGCAGCTTCGCCCATGCCTACGTCAAGGGCGCGCAGGGCGCGTTCAAG
This sequence comes from Pseudomonadota bacterium, assembly GCA_023423675.1. Classification (GTDB taxonomy): domain Bacteria; phylum Pseudomonadota; class Gammaproteobacteria; order Xanthomonadales; family Xanthomonadaceae; genus Stenotrophomonas. The sequence continues at coordinate 11,220 of JAFAFD010000287.1, forward strand.
GATGACGGCAACGTGATCACCACCGCCAAGCACTACCTCGGCGATGGCGCCACCGACAGCGGCCGTGACCAGGGCGAAGCGCTGGTCGACAAGGCGACGATGGTCAACGTGCATGCGCAGGGCTACTACGGTGCACTGGCCGAAGGCGCGCAGACGGTGATGGCCTCGTTCAACAGCTGGAACGATCGTGCCGCCGGCGTCGACTACGGCAAGATGCACGGCAGCAAGGCGCTGCTGACCGACGCGCTGAAGGACAAGATGGGCTTCGACGGCTTCGTCGTCTCCGACTGGAACGGCATCGCCCAGGTGCCCGGCTGCCGCAACGACAGCTGCGCACAGGCGATCAACGCCGGCATCGACATGGTGATGGTGCCCGACGACTGGAAAGCCTTCATCGACAACACCACAGCGCAGGTGCAGAAGGGCGAGATCCCGATGGCGCGCATCGACGATGCGGTGACGCGCATCCTGCGGGTGAAACTGCGCGCCGGCCTGTTCGAGCACAAGCCGTCCGACAGCCGCTACGCCGGCGATGCCACCGCCGTGCAGCACCGCGATCTGGCGCGCCGTGCGGTGCGCGAATCGCTGGTGCTGCTGAAGAACGACAACAAGGTCCTGCCGCTGCGCCGCGATGCGCGTGTGCTGGTGGTCGGCAAGGGCGCCGACAACATCGGTGACCAGTCCGGTGGCTGGTCGCTGACCTGGCAGGGCACCGAGAACAAGAATGCCGATTTCCCCAATGCCGATTCGGTACTGGGTGCGCTGCGCGCCGAACTGGGTACGGACAAGGTCAGCTTCAGTGCCGATGGCCAGGGCGTCGACCCGAAGGCGTTCGACGTGGTGCTGGCGGTGATCGGTGAGACGCCATATGCGGAAACCAACGGCGACATCCTCGCCTCGGACACCGTGAGCCACAGCCGTGCCTACCCGCAGGACCTGGCCGCGCTGAAGGCCGCCGCTGCGACCGGCAAGCCGGTGGTGACGGTCTATATGTCCGGCCGCCCGATGTACACCAACGACCTGCTCAACCTGTCCAGTGCCTTCGTCGCGGCCTGGCTGCCGGGCACCGAAGGCAAGGGCGTGACCGACGTGCTGGTGGCCGGCAAGAGCGGCAAGCCCGCCAACGACTTCCGCGGCCGCCTCAGCTTCCCGTGGCCGGGCGTGCCGTGCCCGGCACCGATCGACCGGCCCGATGCGAAGAAGCCGTCGCTGTTCGCGCTCGGCTATGGCCTGAGCTACGCCAAGGGTGGCAAGGTCGCCAGGCTTGACGAAGCCGACCCGGACAGCTGCGGCGAAGTGACCGTGCTGCCGATCTTCAACCGTGCCGACACGCCGCCGTTCGCGCTGCACGTGGCGGCCGCGGGGGCGACCCAGCCGCTCGGCAGCGACCTCAACGCCACGCTGCGCTGGCCGACCGCCAAGCCGGTGGTGCAGGTGCGCACCGTGCAGGTGAACACCCAGCAGGACGCCAAGGAAGTGACCTGGCTGGCCCCGGCGCAGCTGATCGCACGCAGCACCTCGCGCCGCAACCTGGGCGCCCTGGCGCGCAGCAACGGCGCGCTGCAGTTCGATGTGCAGCTGGTGAAGCGCCCGGCTTCGCCGGTGAAGGTGACCATGCAGTGCGGCAGTGGCTGCGAGGGCGGGGTGGACATCGCCCCGCTGCTGGGCAAGCTGTCGCCCGGGCAGAAGCAGACGGTGACCGTGCCGCTGGCGTGCTTCGCCAAGCAGGGTGTTGCCCTGGGCGCGGTGGAGGCGCCGTTCGTGGTGACTGCGGACAAGCCGTTCGCGGCGGCCTTCACCCAGGTCAAGCTGACCGCCAACACGGCTGATGCCAAAGGCGCTGTGACCTGCCCGTAAGCCCCGCGGTAGCGCCGGGCCATGCCCGGCGTTGCCCGTGATCGCGCGCGGGAATGCATTCCGCCGGGCATGGCC
>JAFAFD010000290.1 GCA_023423675.1 Pseudomonadota bacterium
GGCCATGCCCGGCGAACACCCATTCCGCCGGGCATGGCCCGGCGCTACCCCGCCATCAGACCGCCGGCAGCACCGCGCCCTTGCATTTGCTCTCGATGAAGGCCTTCACCTGCGGGCTGGTCAGCGCCTTGGCCAGCTTCTGCACGCGGGCGTCGTCCTTGTTGTCCGGGCGCGCGACCAGGAAGTTCACGTACGGCGAATCCTTTCTCTCGATCGCCAGCGCATCCTGGGTCGGGTTCAGGCCGGCATCCAGCGCGTAGTTGGTGTTGATCAGGGCGAGGTCGACCTGGTCCAGCACGCGCGGCAGCATCGCCGAATCCAGCTCGCGGAACTTCAGCTTCTTCGGGTTGGCGATGATGTCGCGCTGGGTCGACAGGGCGTTGCTCGGATCCTTCAACTCGATCACGCCGGCCTTGTGCAGCAGGATCAGCGCGCGGCTGTTGTTGCTCGGGTCATTGGGGATGACCACGTCGGCGCCTTCGCGCAGGTCGGCCAGCGACTTGACCTTGCGCGAGTACGCACCGAAGGGCTCGATGTGCACGCCGATCACCTTGGTCAGGTCGGTCTTGCGGTCGCGGTTGTAGGCATCCAGGTACGGCTCGGTCTGGAAGTAGTTGGCGTCCACCTGCTTCTGCACCAGCTGGTCGTTGGGCTGCACGTAGTCGTTGAACACGCGCACGTCCAGGTCCACGCCTTCCTCCTTGAGGATCGGCTTGACCACGTCCAGGATCTCCGCATGCGGCACGGCGGTGGCGGCCACCACCAGCTTCTGCGAGGGCTCGCCGGACTTGCCGCAGGCGGTCAGGGCCAGCGCAGCGGCGAACAGGGGCAGCAACAGGGTCTTCTTCATGGGGGCAACGGGTCTCTCGGGGGAGGGATCAGGAATGTTCGTAGTTGGTCAGGGCCAGGCTGAGCAGCGCCTTGGCCTGCTCGCGCAGCATCACCGGCTCGACGATCTCTGCATCGGAACCGTAGTGCAGCACGTCCATCAGCAGCTCGCGCGAGACGCTGTAGGGCACCTTCAGTTCGTAGCGGCCATCGGGCAGGAACCGGCCCTGCTGCTTGGAATGCCAGTGTTCGTCGGCCACCCAGCGCGCGGCCTTGGCACTGAACAGGATGGTCGCCCAACCCTTGGGCGGGCCGGAGAAGATGCCGTAGCTGGCGCCCAGCTGCTCATCCAGCTCGGTTTCGGCCACGTCGCGGGCGTTGTCGTCGACCACCCTCGCCTTGTGCACGCGGTCCACCGCGAAGCTGCGCAGGGCGTCGCGATCATGGTCCCAGGCATCCAGGTACCAGTTGTCGCGGTAGTGGGTCAGGCGCTGCGGCGACACGGTGCGCCGGGTCGATTCGTCGGTGGAACGGGCGCGGTACTCGAACGCCAGCTGCTTGCGCTCCAGCACGGCCGAGGCGACGGTGCGGAAGCTGCCTTCGTCGAACTTGCGGCCGCGGTGCGGGATCACCCGGACCCGGTCGACCGGCCAGTTGGAGACGCCGGCCTGCGCCGCCAGCAGGCTTTCGATGCGCTGCTGCAGCGGTGCCAGCACCGACGACAGCACGCCGCCGCCGGTCCGCGCCAGCAGGTGCTGCGAGGCCAGCAGGGCATGCAGCTCCTCCGAACTGAGCCACAGGCCGGGCAGTTCGAAGCGGTCGCTTTCGTCAGCCTGGTAACGGAAGCCGGCCTCGCCGTCGCCCTCGATCGGCGCCATCAGCGCGTCGCGCAGGAAGGCCAGATCGCGGTAGACGGTGGCACGGGAACAACCGAGCTTGTCCTGCAGGGTCGCCACCGTCACCGGATAGCGTGCGGACTTGAGCAGACGATGCAGGGCGGTGATGCGTTCGTATCGGTCCATGCCCCCGATTATGTCCGAGTCGCGGGCGTTGTGCGGGGGCTTTGGGCTATCGTGGGCGCCCCTGCCCCCATGGAACGCCCGATGCGCCGCCTGCCTGCCCTGCCCCTGCTGGCCTGCCTGCTGCTGGCCGCCTGTGATCGCGCCCCGGCACCTGAGGCTGGCACGGCCCCCGCTGCAGCCCCGGCCTCAGCCCCTGCCCTTGCACCGGTGCCGGCCGCCGCCGCGGCCGATCCGGCGCAGGCGGTGCGCGTCGCCAGCGAGCATCTGGCCGGAATGCGCAGCTTCCACGCCGAGCTGGACGTGCTGGGTGCGGCCCAGCCGGTGCACAGCGCGATGGACTTCGTCGCCCCCGACCGATTCCGGCTGCACACTCCGGCCGGGGTACAGACGATCATCGGCGACACCATGTTCCTGCAGGCCGGTGGCGCGATCCAGCAGGTGCCGACGCCGCCTGGCCTGCTGGAACAGTGGCGCAGCCCGCTGCCCGCCGATGCCCCGGCAGCCCCGCTGCAGGCCGAGGATCTGGGCCGGCAGTCGCTGGACGGCGTGGATACCCGCCATTACCGGCTGGTCAGTGCCGCCGGCGAGCGCATGGAGTACTGGGTGGACGACCAGGGACTGCCGCGGCAGATCGTGCGCAACGGCAGCAACCAGGGGCGTCCGTACCAGCTGCGCCTGCGCTACTCGCGTTTCAACGACCCCGCACTGCGCATCGACCTCCCCTGAATGGGCGATGGCGGTAACGCCTGCTGAAGCGCCGTTGTGGACCCGTTCTGATGGTCAGGGTGCTTCCAGTATCATCACGGGTTGTCAACCGCTTCGGAGAGCCCTCGATGTCCCTGCGCGTGTCCCTGCTTGTGCCCCTGCTGCTGTGCGCACCCTTGGCCTATGCCCAGGATGCCTCCGAACTGGCGGCGATGACGTCGCCGTGGAGTGGCAGCGGTGGCGAACTGGGCTTTGCCGCCGCCAGCGGCAACAGCAGCACCGAGAGCTTCAACGGCGCCCTGCGCCTGCGCTACACCGATGGCGACTGGGTGCACACCATGGACCTGTTCGGCCTGCGCTCCAGCTCCAAGGTGACCGAGACCAACGACGACGGCACCACCACCCGCCGCGACAACACCACGGCCAACCGCTATACCGGCGCCGCCGGCAGCGCGCTGCAGCTGGGCGAACACCGCCAGCTGTTCGCCAAGGTGCGTACCGAGCGCGATGACTTCGCCACCTACGATCGTCGCAGCTCGTTCGGCCTGGGCTACGGTACCCGCCTGTTCAACACCGAGAAGTTCTCCTTCGACGCGCTGATCGGCCCGGGTGTCAGCCGCACCCACAGCACCGAAGACGACAGCACCCGCACCGGCCTGATCGGTCAGGGCCAGTTCGAACTGAAGTACGCCATCACGTCCAACACCGACCTGATCAACAACCTGCTGGTCGAATCGGGCTCGTACAACACCTTCGGCCAGAACGATTTCGGCGTGTCGGTGAGCATGAACGAGCACCTGGCCCTGAAGGCCGGCTGGCAGGCCCGTTACAACAGCGACGTGGCCGACGACAAGCGCAGGACCGATACGTTGACCACGATGAACGTGGTCTACAAGTTCAAATGAGAAACGGGCGCCCAGCAGTCTGTGTAAAAACTGAAAGCGGCTCCCCGGCGTAGTCCCCACAATGCCCGCAACGTAAGTTGCGGGCATTGTCGTATGCGCTATGTGTCAGGGCAGGATCGGGATCAGACGGCGTTGTTCCCGC
>JAFAFD010000471.1 GCA_023423675.1 Pseudomonadota bacterium
GCGGCGCGCGGCCATCCCGGCCAGGCCGACAACTGGCTGCGCGAAGACGGCCTGAGCCTGCGCCGCGACGTCAGCCGCGAGCTGGAACAGCTGGCCGCCGGCAAGACCGGCGCGGTGGAGCTGGCGCAGAAGTGGTGTGGTGATGAAAACGCGGCGCTGCGCCTGCGCTTCGCCGCCGACCTGGCGCTGGCCCAGGCCAGCACCGATGCCTTGACCACGCCGGAGCGATTGCACAAGCTTGCAGCCTGGTTCGATGCGGCCAATCGCACCCGCGACCTGCTGCGCACCACGGTGCGTGCGGATCTTGCGGTGGTCGAGCTGCTGCTGGCCTGGAACAAAGTCAACGAGCGGCCTGCCGCAAGGGGTAACCGATGAGTGCCAGCAACGCCCGCCAGGGCATCCTGTCCCTGGCCGTGAAAGACAAGGCCGCGCTGTACAGCGCGTACATGCCATTCGTGAAGAATGGCGGCGTCTTCGTGCCCACGCCCAAGCGCTATTTCCTGGGTGACGAGGTGTTCCTGCTGCTGACCCTGCCTGATTCCAGCGAGCGCCTGCCGGTGGCCGGCAAGGTGATCTGGGTGACCCCGGCCGGCGCACAGGGCAACCGCGTGGCCGGCATCGGCGTGCAGCTGGCCGACGGCCAGGAAGGCGAGAACGTGCGCCACAAGATCGAGACCCTGCTGGCCGGCCTGACCAGCTCGGACAAGCCGACGCACACGATGTGAGGTAGCGCCGGGCCATGCCCGGCGACGCCCCTCGAAACACCCGTGAACCGCTGTCCAGTAGAGCCGAGCCATGCTCGGCTGCCGGCCTCGAAAACGCCCGTGAACACAAATGTGAAAAACTGTTGACGGCTTCTGAAAAGCCCCTATAATGAGCGGCTCAGCAACACACCGGGCGGTTAGCTCAGCGGTAGAGCATTGCCTTCACACGGCAAGGGTCACAGGTTCGATCCCTGTACCGCCCACCATGTTGCAGAACGAAAGAAGCCTCCAGCAATGGGGGGCTTTTTTGTTGCCCGCGATTCCGTGCAGGCGGCGGGTTTTTGCGCCGTCATGCAGAGTCTGCCAGACAGTGATTTGCCTCGCGCACCAGTTGCCGTGCCGCGACGATCAAACCATCGGTGTGGAAGCTGCCCAGCTGTTCCTCCGGCACACGTTCGACGCGCGCACGGTCTGCGGCCTGCAGAAGATCGAGCAGCGCGCTGAGCCCCGCCAGCGAGCGACTGAGTGATGCGTGATTGCCGGCGCCGATCCGGCGGGCGTGGCACGGCTGACCATCTGCACCATCACCCTGGCGGATAGCATCGAGGCAGGCGAAGAACGCGGGTGCTTGCAGAGGCAGATTCTGTTCGTTCAATGCGCACTCGATCTCGCGCGCAAGGTCTTCGGGCACGTCGCTGGTCATGTCGCCGATGAGGGCGTACAGGCGTGGACGGGATGCGGTTCGATTGCTCATGGCGAAACCCTCACTGGTGCAGAGCCACCTTCGGAAGCGAAGGTGGCGGACGGTGCGGGTTGGCGTACCAAGGCAGAAAAGCTCACTGGGAGAAAAGGCCTGGCGGATCTCGCGATCCCCACGCACCGCCCGCCATTGAGGGCAGCCGGTGCATTCTCTTTGCTGCGATCAAGATCGCAACATCCAGTAGCTTGTTCGTTTATTCGAGACGCCAATCCCGGCCAAGGCGTGCTGCCTTGGCGGGGTGATCATCGATCCGCGCAAAGATGGAAGTCAGTGAGGAAAGTTGCATTGATACGCAGGCGGGACGGGCGATTCGCGTTCTGTGCGCCAGTGCGCTTATCGCATTCGAGCAACAACTAGCCAGGATCTGGAAAAAAGCGGGCCGGTCGGGTTGCGATGACGCGACAGAGCCAAAAGCGTCAACGAGCGACGGTCTGTCCGAGATCGATCTTCACGCCGGCCCGCGGGGATCAAGGAGCAGGGTGTTGCTGCGCTACAGACTGGACTCGCTCTTCTCCAGCATCAGGTGTGCAAACGAGGCGAACCAGTCGATATCGACGCGACTGTAGACGTGGGCATCGCACTCATTCGGCGTTGAAGAGTGATGAGTGTCCAACAGGAAGAAATCATCGCCCATCTGCGGCGTGCCTGTGACCTGTATCGCGCGGTCCAGGTGGTATTGGAATATCTCTTCTTCGGGATCCTCGACCAGCTCCCGACGGATCTGCACGATTTCCTCATTGTCCTGTCCGAACGGGCGAATCAGTTCAACGGGAAGCAGGATGTCCACAAAACGCCCCGGCATCACGAAGCCATTGCTGACCTTCAGGAAGTTGCGGTAGCTTTTCGGCAGCCTGACGCCGAGGCGATTCTCTGCATCCGCGATCGCCTCCTCGCTTGCACCCGGTACGCCGCACCAGTCGATGGTCCCAGTGAGCGCGCATCGAGCAACCTCTGCCAGCGGGTTGTCCGGGTACTGGTCGGCAAAGGGTTGCAGGCCCATATCAACGTGGGACTGGGAAAGCCTCTCATTCAGTGTGGAGAGCAGTTGTCGATTGAGCCGGCTGAGAAGGCCGAGCCAGTCATTCGTGCTAACAGGCACTTCATGGTGGTTCTTCGGTGGGTTCATGGGACGATCCTCACCCAGAATTCCTCGCCGTCGACGATGCGGTCGCTTCCACAGTAGAACTGTCCCATTCGCCCGCCGACACGGCGGTTGTCCGACGAATCCAGATATCGGACGGACATCTGATCCTCCGGAACGAGACTGGCGCCTTGGTGCGTGGATGCGAAGGGATACTCATCGCAGTCCTTCCCCATGCCGGGCTGCCCCGGAAATCTTTGCTTGCAAAGCATCTTGCTGGCATCCCTGTTCGAATTCCTTACGGCATCATCTCGAACACGCGTCAGCGCCTTTCCTCTCAGCGCAGCATCAGGATCCCACCGTCCGATGTTACTGGGCAGAGCAGCTTGCGCCGCAAGGATGTGGGCGGCGGATTCATCGACGTCCGGGTCCGAGAGGCTGAGCTCCAATACACCGGGATAGTTCAGGAACCGACAGGCGGGTGTGCTGTTCGCCAGCCTCTCGCACCTAAGTCTTGGCCCCGACATCACGATCGGCGTCTGGTCTGTGTTGAAGCGGGTCAGGGTAAGTTGGGTGTTTGCGCCGGTTTGTCCATCCTCGGTATCCATGCTGAGATTCACGGCAAAGTCGTAGGTGCCGGGCCCGGCGATGGTGATTGGCTGATAATCCTGCTTTTCGGTGCATTGGGAGCAGAACACAGAGGGCGCCAGCATCAGGCCACTGGACGCCTCCCCAAGGATTTCCACGCGCACGCGCTGTGTCCACGTGATCCCTCTGCGTGGTAGGTACGCATAGTCGTACATCGTGATATCAGCATGTTCCTGTGCACCGATGTCGGGGTTATAGGAGAGGTAGCGAGCCGTGCGCTTGACGCAGTATTGCCGCCGCGAACCCACAGCATCATCTTCATCCTCGTCCGTTGCATCCCTGCAGAGCTCCTCGAAGGACGGTTCTTCATTACGCATGTCCGCTTCATACCGATCAAGCTGGGCGAGCGTCATGGTGGCGATCATCTATGCTTCGTCGGGACAGTAATTCTCCTGCTGGGCATGTGCGGTGAACGCGCACAGTGTTGTGGTCAGGACCAGTGGCTTCAGCTTCATCGGAAGTTCCTCGAATTGAACGGGTCGCCGGCGCGACGTGCCGGTGTCTCTTGATGCGCCTGCCAACCGGTGGAAGAGGGTAGGAATAGCCCGCACGCCGAACTGCGTGTGACGGACGACACGGCCGGCGTGAGCCTCTGGTCACTGGGCCGAGCGTGGACGGTTAGGTCGACCGTGGCACGTGAGGTTCAACGCGACAGCGGTGGGCGCCCGCTTGCTGCCGGGCCTGCGGCGTGGTCCTATCGGCAGCACACGTCGCCACGCCTCTGGAGCCCCGCCATGCCGCTCGCCCGTATCGATCTTCGCAAAGGTAAATCCGCCGATTATCTGCAGCGTGTGGGGGAGGCCGTCTACCAGGCCCTGCGCGCGGTAGGCGTGCCGGAAGACGATCGCTTCCAGGTCTTCCAGGAACACGAGGCCGGCACCCTCGTCTTCGACCCCGGTTACCTGGGCGTGGCGCGCACCGATGACTTCATCTGCGTGCAGATCACCTGGAGCGAGGGGCGCACGCAGGAGCAGAAGAAAGCGCTCTACCTCGGCATTGCCAATGGCCTGCATGAGGCGGTGGGTATCCGCCGCGAGGACGTGTTCATCAATCTGGTGGAAGTGAAGCCGGAGAACTGGTCGTTCGGGAATGGCGTGGCGCAGTACGTGAGTTGATGGCCTGCGTCACCGTGTCGCAGGGGCAAAACCCTGAACGTGGTCCAGGGTTGGCCGCCGCGCCGTAGAATGGGCGGGTGCGTCGCCCCCGATTCCACCGCCGGTTCCAGACCCTGGCATGGCTTGCCATGCTGCTGGTGCTGCTTGCCCCGCTGGTAAGCCGCTGGATGGCCCATGGGCCGGCGCCAGCTGCCGTGCCGGTGATGGCGGGCATGGATCATGGTGCGATGGATCACGGCGTCATGGATCACAGCTCCATGGACCACGGCACGCATGCCGAACACGCGCAGCACGCGATGGCTGGGCACCACGACCACCACGCGATGGCGATGGCGCACGACCAGGCCGCCGCCAAACCGGCGGTCGATCCACACGCCGAGCATGAAATGGGCGTGGACTGCGAGTACTGCCTGATCGCGGCACGCTTGATCACGCTGCTTGTTGCGGCGTTCCTGCTGCTGGTGCCGTTGGCGCCGGTATGCCGGGCATTGGCGGGATCTGTCCGAGCGCTGCCCTCGCGGTTGCGCGGAACCCTGGGCGCGCGTGGGCCGCCGCTGACGTTCGCTGGCTGAGCCGCGCACGCGAAAGCCGCCGGGCATGGCCCGGCGCTACCGATCTTCTTGAAGCTGCTGGGCATCGCCCGGCGTTGTCGAGCTGATTGAAGCCGCCGGGTCATGGCCCGGTGCACCCGCGTGCGACTTTCTTTCTGCTGCCCTCGTTGGTGGGGCGGCATTGCATGCCGTGGAAACATGAAAACGAATCCGAATGTCGTTGCCCTGCGCTGGGCGACGCTGCCGGCGCTGTGCGCCTGCGCTCTGTACACCGCACCGGCCCGCGCCGATGCGGCAGACCCCACCACCTTGGACACCGTGCGCGTGGTCGATACCCGCCATGGCGAATTGTCGGCCGTGCCCAGTGCGGGCTCCGCCCTTGGCCTCAGCGTGCTGCAGACGCCGGCTGCGCTCACCGTCATCGACCGCGACCAGCTGGAACAGCGCGGCGACAGCAACCTCAACGATGCGATCAGCCGTGCGGGTGCGATCAGTGCGATGCCGCACCCGGGCAATGGCCTCAGCGCGCTGTCCAGCCGCGGCTTCACCGATGGCGCGTCGGTGATGCGCCTGTACGACGGCCTGCGCCAGTACGGCGGAGTGGGCGTGACTTTCCCGTTCGATACCTGGTCCATCGAGCGCATCGAAGTGCTGCGCGGCCCGGCCTCGGTCATCCACGGCGACGGTGCCATCGGCGGGGTCATCAACATCGTGCCGAAGAAGCCGACGCGCGGTGCCATCGAAAACGAGATCAGCGTGACCGTGGGCAGCGAGGACACCGCGCGCCTGGGCTTCGGCAGCGGCGGTGCACTGACGCCCGAGCTGGCCTATCGGGTGGATGTGAGTGGCAACTACAGCGGTGGCTGGGTCGACCGCGGCCGCAACAACGATGCGACGTTCTCCGGCGCGCTGCTGTGGCAGCCGCGCACGGACCTGCAGCTGACCCTGACCCATGCGCAGGGCTACCAGCAGCCGATGCGCTACTTCGGCACGCCGCTGGTGGATGGTCAGCAGCTGGATGCGCTGCGCCACCGCAACTACAACGTGGCCGACAGCGAGATCCGCTTCCGCGACCGCTGGACCCAGCTGGATGCGCTGTGGACGCCGACCGCGAACGTGGAATGGCGCACGCGCGTTTACCAGATCGACAGCCAGCGTGACTGGCGCAACGCCGAGGCCTACGTCTACAACGCCGCCACGGGGCTGATTGATCGCTCGGACAACACGCAGATCACCCACAACCAGGACCAGACCGGGCTGACCTCGACGCTGCGCGTGCAGGGGCAGGTGGGCGGGCTGGCCAACAGCTTCGCAGTGGGCCTGGATGCCAACCGCGCGCACTTCAAGCACACCAACAACACCTACGCAGGCAGCTCCGGGCCGGTCGATCCGTTCCATCCGGTGCCGGGTGAGTTCGCCAGCGATGCCCCCAACCTGCCGCGCTACCGCAACAGTGCCGAGCAGTACGCGTTGTTTGCCGAAGACCATCTGACGCTGAGCGAGCGCTGGTCGGTGCTGGGCGGGCTGCGCCATGACCGCGCGACCATCGACCGCACCGATCTTATCAGTGGCGCGGCAGCGTTCTCCAAGACCTACAGCAGCACCGGCTGGCGCGCGGGCACGGTGTTCGCGCTGCGGCCGACCTTGAGCCTCTACGCGCAGTACTCGCAGGCGGCCGATCCGGTCAGTGGCCTGCTGATGATCAGCCCGGCCAACGGTGCGTTCGACCTGGCCAAGGGCCTACAGTTCGAGGTCGGCATGAAGCAGGCCTTCGACGGCGGCGAGTGGACGCTGGCGGCGTACCGCATCCGCAAGACCGGCCTGCTCAGCCGTGATCCGCTGCAGCCGGATCGCCGCGTGCAGGTGGGCGCGCAGACCTCGCGTGGCATCGAGGCATCGTTGAACTGGGCGTTCGCACCGCACTGGTCGCTGGATGCGAATGCCACGGTGTTGAAGGCCGAGTTCGAGGATTTCCTGGAAACCACCGGCTCGCCGGCGGTGGTGGTCTCACGCGATGGCAACGTGCCGCCGAACGTGGCCGAGCGGATGGCGAACGTGTGGCTGAGCTGGCAGTTCCTGCCGGACTGGACCGTGGCCGGCGGCGCGCGCTATGTCGGCAAGCGCTACGCGGACAACGCCAACACACTGGAACTGCCGGGCTACAGCACTACCGATCTGGCGCTGACCTGGCAGGCGGCACCGCGTACACGGGTTAGCGCGCGCGTGTTCAACGTGTTCGACAAGGCGTATTACGCGACGGCGTACTACACCAGCACGCAGTGGCTGCTGGGCGCGGACCGCCGCGTCGAGTTCACTTTCGACCATCGCTTCTGAGGATGTAGCTGATGTCGCTGCGATCCACTGCCAAGCGCTGGACCTACCTGCTGCACCGATGGCTGGGCATCGGTGGCTGCCTGCTGATGCTGCTGTGGTTCGTCAGCGGCATGGTGATGCTGTTCATCGGCTACCCGAAGTTGACCCCGGGCGAGCGATTGGCCGCGTTGCCGGTGCTTGATGGCACACGCGTGCCGCAGGGCCTGTCGGTGCTGCCCGACACGGTGCAGGCCGAACCGGAAAGCGTGGCGCTGACCACGCTGCGCGGTGAACCGGCCTACGTGGTGCGCAACGGTGCCAACGTTGGCGCGTGGTCGGCAGAGACCGGCCACGCGCTGCTGCGGGTGTCTGCGCAGCGCGCCGAACTGTCGGCCGCCGCATTCGCCGCTGGCCCGGCATTCCCTGGTGCGGTGCGCCTGGACGAGGATCGCTGGACGCATTCGCGTGGGCTGGACGCGCATCGGCCGTTGTACAAGGTGGAAGTGGGCGGCCACCAGCCGGGCAGTCTGTACGTTTCCTCGCGCACCGGCGAGGTGGTGCTGGATGCGCCGTACCATCAGCAGCGCTGGAACTACGTCGGCGCGTGGCTGCACTGGCTGTACTTCCTGCGCATGCAATCGGTGGACCCGGTGTGGACGTGGGTGGTGATCGTGCTGTCCGCGCTGTGCACGGTGGCGGCCATCAGCGGCATCGTGGTGGGTGTATTGCGTTGGCGTTTCCGTGGCAGCTACCGCTCGGGTGCGAAGACGCCCTACGTGGAGCCATGGATGCGCTGGCACCACCTGGTTGGCCTGATGGCCTGCGCCTTCGTGTTCACCTGGATCTTCAGCGGACTGATGTCGATGAACCCGCTGCAGGTGTTCAGCACTACGGCAGGTGCCGTGGATGCGGCGCGCTACCGCGGTGCGGCGGTGGCGCTGGATAGCGCCGTGGCGCAGCCGCAGCCATTACTCGCGGCAGCGTCGAAGGAAGGCTTCGCACCGGTGGAAATCCAGTGGCGGCGCATCGGTGGCGAACTGTTCGCGGTGCTGCTGGACGGGCAGGGTGGTACGCGCATCGTTTCGCAGGAAGACGAGCAGTTGCAGATCGCCAAGACACTGCCGACCGCGTGGCTGCAGCAGCACGCGCAAGAGATGAGTTCGGCACCACTGCGTGGATTCTCGATCCTGCGCACGCCCGA
>JAFAFD010000393.1 GCA_023423675.1 Pseudomonadota bacterium
TTGCTCGGCTCTACAGGTAATCCGGCTACGCCGGATTACTTCACGCGCGAGGAGTATTCACCCGAGCGGGTATCAACCTTGATGATTTCATCCTGGTTGACGAACAGCGGCACGCGGACCACGGCACCGGTTTCCAGGGTGGCCGGCTTGCCGCCACCGCCCGAGGTGTCGCCACGGACGCCCGGATCGGTCTCGGTGATCTTCAGTTCGACGAAGTTCGGCGGCTGCACGAAGATCGGCGCGCCGTTGAACAGGGTGACGATGCAGGCTTCTTCGCCCTTCAGCCACTTTTCGGCGCCGCCCATGCCGGCCTTGTCGGCCTGGACCTGCTCGAAGGATTCCGGGTCCATGAAGTGCCAGTACTCGCCATCGCTGTACATGTAGTTCATGTCGGTGTCGACGACGTCGGCCACTTCCAGGTCGTCGGTCGCCTTCATGGTCAGTTCGACCACGCGGCCCGAACGGATGAAGCGGTACTTCACGCGGGTGAAGGCCTGGCCCTTGCCCGGCTTGACGTACTCGGTGTCGGTGATGACTGCCGGTTCGTTGTTGACCAGGATCTTCATCCCGTTCTTGACGTCATTCATGCCCACAGTGGCCATGCTCAAGCTCCTCAAATGGCAAAACCGCCGCGGGTGCGGCGAGCCGGATAGAATGGAAAGCCCACCGGAAGCCGGTGGGCGACAGTTTTTCTGCCCCCATGATAACCGCAGGCCCCCTCTCCATGCAGCTTTCCGCCTTCCCCCGGCCCCAGTCGCCAGGCGCGCCCGCGCGCTGGCAGCAGCTCTGGCGCCAGGCGCTGCGCGACCCGCACGCCCTGCTGGCGCGGCTGCAGCTGGACCCGGCGGCACTGGGCGTCTCGGAGGCGGCCATGACCCAGTTCGCCCTGCGCGTGCCGGAAGGCTTCGTGGCCCGCATGCGCCCCGGCGATGCGGCCGACCCCCTGCTGCGCCAGGTGCTGCCCATCGACGAGGAAATGCGCCCCGCACCCGGGTTCAGCTTCGACGCCGTCGGCGATGGTGCCGCCAAGAAGGCCACCGGGGTCATCCAGAAGTACCGCGGCCGGGCCCTGCTGGTGGCCACCGGCAGCTGCGCGATCAACTGCCGCTACTGCTTCCGCCGCCACTTCGACTATGGCGCGGAGAATGCCGCCAAGGGCGGCTGGCAGGAGGCCGTGGCGGCCATCGCGGCCGACCCGGACATCGACGAGGTGATCCTGTCCGGCGGCGATCCGCTGTCGCTGGCCACGCACAAGCTGGTCGAGCTGACCGACGCCCTGCGCCAGATTCCGCACATCCGCCGCCTGCGCATCCACACCCGCCTGCCGATCGTGCTGCCCGAGCGCGTGGACGAGGAACTGCTGGCCTGGCTGGGCAGCCTGCCGTGGCCGCTGGCCATCGTGGTGCACGCCAACCATGCCAATGAGTTCGATGCCAGCGTGGATGCCGCGATGGCACGCCTGCGCGGCCTCGGCGCGCAGCTGCTGAACCAGGCCGTGCTGCTGCGCGGGGTCAACGACAGCGTGCAGGCGCTGCAGGACCTGAGCGAGCGCAGCTTCGCCGCCGGCGTGCTGCCCTACTACCTGCACCAGCTGGACAAGGTCGAGGGCGTGGCCCACTTCGAAGTGGACGACACCCGGGCCAAGGCCCTGATCGCCGGCCTGACCGCCCGCCTGTCCGGTTACCTGATCCCGAAGCTGGTGCGCGAACTGCCCGGCGACCCCAGCAAGCGCCCGGTGTAATCCGAAACACGCCGGGCGGTAGATCCACGCCATGCGTGGATGAGGGTCCAGGCAGAAGCAGCCACGCATGGCGTGGCTCTACTTCCACGTCATCCGTTACAGGCCCGAATCGATCATCCGCACCACTTCGGTGGCGGTGACCGGGTGGCTCAGCCAGTAGCCCTGCCCCAGGTCGCAGCCGCGCTGGGCCAGCAGCTCGAACTGCGCTTCCTGCTCGATGCCCTCGGCCACCACGGTGATCCCCAGCGCATGGGCCATGGCGATGATCGCCGTGGTCAGGGCCAGGTCGTCCGGGTCGCGCTGCATGTCGGCCACGAAGCTCTTGTCGATCTTGACGCCGTCCACCGGCACCTGGCGCAGGTGGCTCAAGCCGGAGAAGCCGGTGCCGAAGTCGTCCAGCCAGACCTTCACGCCGGTGCGGTGCAGCTTGTCCAGCAGCTGCGCGGCCAGCATCTCGTCGCCGATCACCGCGGTTTCGGTCAGTTCCAGATGCAGGCGCGAGGACGGCAGCCCGGATTCGTGCAGGCACTGCGCCACCAGCGCCGGCAGTTCGCCGCCTCGCAGCTGGCGCGGTGACACGTTCACCGACACGAACAGCTCGTCGCCGGCCGCGCCACGCGGCCACTGCGAGGCTTCCATGCAGGCCGCACGCAGCACCTTCGGGCCGATCACCTCGATCAGGCCACTCTGCTCGGCCACTTCGATGAACACCGACGGCGGGATGGTGCCCAGGGTCGGGTGCTGCCAGCGCAGCAGCACTTCCACGCCCACCAGGCGGCGGTCGCGCATGCGGAAGATCGGCTGGTAGGCCAGGCGCAGCTCGCCGCGCTCCCAGGCGCCGCGCAGCTCCTGTTCCATGTGCACGCGGCGCTCGACCGCGTGGTCCATCGCCCGGCTGTAGTAGCGGTAGCAGTTCTTGCCGGCCATCTTCGCCTGGTACATGGCGATGTCGCCGTTCTTCAGCAGCGTGGTGGCGTCGGCGGCGTCGTCCGGGTACAGCGTCACGCCGATCGAGGTGCCCAGGAACAGCTCCCTGCCCTGCACCACCAGTGGCTTGCCCAGCTCGCGCACCAGCACTTCGGCCAGCAGGCGGGCATTGGTGGCCACGTCGCCGTCGCCGACGAGAATTACGAATTCATCGCCACCGAACCGCGCCAGCAGCGCATCGTCGCCGCCGGCCTCGGCCACGGCATGGCCGATGCGCTGGGCGAACTGCAGCAGGGCCTCGTCGCCGGCCTCGTGGCCCATCGTGTCGTTGACCCGCTTGAAGTCATCGATGTCGGCGAACAGCAGGCCCAGCCGGTGCTTGGACGCGCGCGCGGCCATCAGCCGGTGGTCCAGCGCCTCGCGGAACGCCAGGCGGTTGGTCAGCCCGGTCAATGCATCGGTGTAGGCCATGTGCCGCACTTCGCGGTCGTGGCGGGCGATCGCATCACGCATGCGGGCAAAGCCGCGCACCAGCTCGCCGACCTCGTCATCACGGGTGTTTTCCCGCAGCGGCGCCTGGTAGTCACCGGCTTCGATGCGGCGCGCGGCGGCGGCCAGGTCACGGATCGGCGTCACCAGGGTGCGCTGCACATAGAGGATGACCGTCACCCCGATCACCACCAGCAGGGCCAGCATCAGCAGCAGCCAGCCCAGGTGGCGGCTGCCGACCTGCTGCAGGCGCTCGCCGAGGGTGGCATTGGCAGCCAGCTCGCGTTCCCTGACCTCGTCCAGCGCCATGCCCACGCGGACACCGCCGATGCGCTGCTTGCCGACCATGATCGGCATGGTGTTGTCGAGCACGCTGGCTGACTGCTGCACCAGCAGGCCCTGCGCGGCGGTCGCCGCCGTGGCCAACGGGTCGGTCATCGGCTTGCCGAAGCCGGGCACGCCGACCGAGCCGTCATGCACCAGCCGGCCCTTGCTGTCGAACACCAGCACATAGCGCACCACCTGCTGCCGCGAGGTCGAGCGCACCAGCACGCCCACCTGGCCCAGGTCGTTGTAATAGAGCGGGTTGGCCAGCGAATCGGACAGCTCGCGCGCCAACGCCTCGCCGCGGCTGCGCACGCTGCGGTCGAACAATTCATGGATGACGCCACCGCTGAGGCTCTTCACCTCGCTCTGCATCGTCGCCTGGCGGCCCAGCATCACCGCCAGGATCGCCACCACCACCAGCATCGCCCCGCCCATCGCGAGCAGGAAACGGGCCTGCATTCCCGAGCCGAGCCACTTCATGCCACTTCCATCCGTACGTGTCCCGACTGCACTGCCCACTCCCATCCACTGCACCGCGCACGCGCGGCTGCCGGACGCTGCAGCAGCGCCCGGCCCTTCGTTGTTTCTGTGACCTTGTCGATCCGATGCCACGGCCGCAGCGCGCCCGCCACGGCCGTGGCCGCGCGGACAGTCCGCCATGGAACCAGGCTCAGCAATCCCCACTGCGTTGCCTTACATGAAGCCGACACAAGCTCATCCCCCCAGGGTATCCAGACAGACTACCCGAAAAAATGAGACCGTCGTCAGCCTTCCGTGCCGTTTTCCCGGGCCAGCCGCGCCATGCGCTGGGTATCGGCCAGGATGCCGCGCAGCAGGCGCACTTCCTGTTCGGTCGGCTCGCCACGCAGGAACAGCCGGCGCAGCTTGCGCATCGCCGATTCGGGCGCACGGCCCTTGTGGAAATCGATCTCGTCCAGGGTGTCGCCGAGCTGGGCGAAGAAGCTCTCCATCTGCTCGTGGCTGGCCACCGGCTCGCGGACGTCCGCCGGCGCGGCCTCGGCCGCCGGCTGCGCGCCCAGCAGCTGCATGCGCGTCTCATAGGCCAGCACCTGCACGGCGGCAGCCAGGTTGAGCGAGCTGAATGCCGGATCGGACGGGATATGCACCGCCGCGTGGCACAGCTGCAGCTCCTCGTTGGTCAGGCCGGTGCGCTCGCGGCCGAACACCAGGGCCACCTCGGCGCCCTCGCCAGCCTTGGCCACCGCGCGGGCGGCCGCGTCGGACGGCAGGTATTCCTCCAGCTGGACCCGGCGCGCACGCGCGGTGCAGCCCAGCACCAGGGTGCAGTCGGCCACGGCTTCGGCCAGGGTGGCCACCACCAAGGCGTCACCGAGCACGTCCTCGGCACCGGCCGAGCGGCGGAAGGCCTCCTCGTCCAGCGGCTTTTCGGGGGCGACCAGGACCATGCGGGCCAGGCCCATGGTCTTCAGGGCGCGGGCGGCGGCCCCCATGTTGCCGGGGTGCTGGGTACCGACCAGGACGAATCGGAGGCGGGTGGCGGCGGGAAACTGGGACATGAACAGGGAAATGTCGAGCTGGACGAAGACCAATGGTAAACTGTGCGGCCGGCCACTGCGCCGGACCCGCTCTTTTCCCCCGCCAGCCCTACCTCTTCTGCCTTTCCGGGAGCCCACGCCATGCAGAAACCCGCCGTCACCGTCATGGTCAAGGCCGCCCGCCTCGCCGGCAACGTCCTGTTGCGCAACATCAACAAGCTCGAGGCGCTCAATGTAGTGCAGAAGGGCCGGATGGATTACGCCAGCGAAGTCGATGCCGACGCCGAAAAGGTGATCGTCAAGGAACTCAAGCGCGCCTACCCCGAGTACGGCGTGTTCGGCGAAGAAGGCGGCGTGCAGGGTGGCCACCGCAACATGTGGGTCATCGACCCGCTGGACGGCACCAGTAACTACCTGCGCGGCGTGCCGCACTACTGCGTGTCGATCGCCCTGGTGGAAAACGGCGAGCCGACCGATGCGGTCATCTTCGATCCGCTGCGCAACGAACTGTTCACCGCCAGCCGTGGCGCCGGTGCCGTGCTCAACGACCGCCGCATCCGCGTGGCCGACCGCAAGGACCTGGGCGGCACCATGATCCACACCGGTTTTGCCCCGCGCGAGCGTGCCCGCGCCAGCGCCCAGCTGAAGGCGGTCGACGCCCTGCTGGTGCAGGCCGAGGACATCCGCCGCAGTGGTTCGGCCGCGCTGGACCTGGCCTACGTGGCCTGTGGCCGCGCCGATGCCTACTTCGAAGCAGGCGTGAAGGCCTGGGACATCGCGGCCGGCGTGCTGCTGGTGCGCGAAGCCGGCGGCAAGGTCTGCGACTTCAAGGGCGCGACCCTGGCCCGCATGGACAACCGTGGCCCAGACACCCAGCAGGTCGTGGCCGGCAACCTGAAGGTGGCCGAGTCGCTGCAGAAGGTGCTGGTGAACACCGGCTACGCCGCCGAGTTCGACGCGAAGTTCTAAGCGTCCCGGTAACGCGGCACACTGAAACGGCATCCGAGAGGGTGCCGTTTTTGTCTGTGCCGCACGGCGCTGCCTCGGAGATGGCGTGGAACCACGCCATGCGTGGATAGCCTCTGTAGAGTCGAGCCATGCTCGACTTACGCGCGCAGCGCGAAAGGCAGCCGAGCGTGGGCTCGGCTCTACAAACCAATGCGACAACCGCTGCCGCGCTGGAAAAACAAAACGCCCGGCACATGGCCGGGCGTTTGTGTTTCCGGGTTGAAACCCGTCGCTTACGCGGCGGTCGAAGCGCGCAGTGCGGCGATGCGCTCTTCCAGCGGCGGGTGGCTCATGAACAGCTTCTTCGCCGTCGAACCGGCAATGCCGAAGGCCGCGATCTGGGTCGGCAGGGTGCTCTGGCCGTGGTTGAGCTGCAGGCGCTCCAGCGCGGCGATCATCTTCTGGCGACCGGCCAGCGAGGCACCACCTGCGTCGGCACGGAACTCGCGGTGACGCGAGAACCACATCGAGATCATCGTCGCGAACAGGCCGAACACCATCTCCAGCGCGAACACGATGATGTAGTAGGCAAAGCCGCGGCCACCACCCTCGCGGTT
>JAFAFD010000470.1 GCA_023423675.1 Pseudomonadota bacterium
GGATAACGCGCCAGTGGCAGCTTTCGCAGCGCGTTGTGCCTATCTCTACGTGTCATCGAGGCCGGTTGGATGCGGCGGATTTCAAGCGTCTTTTGAATGGTTCAACGACGTTGACGAGGCGTGACGACGGGCAGGGGGCATGCAGCGGGCCCGCGCCAGAAAATCGACACTATTTGGCCCGGGCGCGGGCTTTGCTACCCTTCGTCCGGGGCGCGACCAGGCGCACTTTGGACGCCAAGAGGATGCTTCGGTAGATGCCCAACAGAGCAGCGCGGAAATGGCAGGGCCTGCCCAAGTTCCAGGAGGCACCGCGCCGCAGGAAGATCGGCACCATTCTGAAGCTGGCTGGTGTCTCATGCATTCTGCTCGGACTGGGCTGGACCGGGTGCTACCTCTACGTTGGCCGCACCGAGCTGGCTGCGCCCTTCCTGGGCGTGATAGCGGTCGGCGTGCTGGCCCTGGCTCGCAGCCGCCGTGCCGATGGCATGTCCCTGCTGATCGTCGCCCATGGCGTCTTCCTGTCCGTAGTGGGCGTGGCGGTGATCGATGCCCCGATCGCCTGGGTGCCGCGCTCGGGGCACCTGTTTCTGTTGCCGCTCGCGGCGGGCGCTGCCTTCACCTTTGATGCGCGCGAGCGCTACGGTTCACTGGTGTTCCCGCTGGCCTGCCTGGCCACGTTCGCGGCATTCGCCATCGGTGCGCTGGATTTCCTGGCCCCCGGCACGTCGCCGCCAATTGAAGTGCGCGTGTGGGGCGCTCGCTCCAACACGGTCATCGCGATGACCCTGCTGGCTGCGATATTTGCGATCTACCGCAAGGACATCGGCAACCGGCTGCGCCTGGAGCGCGAGCTGGGTCGTTCAGTGCGCAACGGTGAGATCGAAGTGCACTACCAGCCGCAGGTGCGCGGCAATGGCGTGGTGACCGGCGTGGAAGCGCTGGTGCGCTGGCGGCGTCCGTCCGGCGAACTGCTGCCGCCGGGCGCGTTCATTGCGCAGGCCGAGGAAAGTGGCGCGATCCGTGACATCGGGCTTGAAGTGCTGCGCCAAGCCTGCGATCTGCTGGCGCAGTGGTCTGGCCAGGCAGAGACCCGCGACCTGCGGGTTGCGGTCAACATCAGCCCCATCCAGTTGCTGGATGAGAGCTTCGTTGCGGCCATCAGCGCCGTCATCCGCGAGGCGGGGGTAAACCCGGCGTTGATCGAACTGGAACTGACCGAGTCGGCGCTGTCAGCGGAAACCGCTGAGACGATCGAGAAGATGAAGGCGCTGGAAGCACTGGGCGTGACCTGGGCGCTGGACGACTTCGGCACTGGTTTCTCCGGCCTGTCCACGCTGCGCACGCTGCCGGTATGCAAGTTGAAGATCGACCGCAACTTCGTTGATGAAGCCACCACCCAGGAACGTGCGCAGCACCTGCTGGGCAAGATCGTGGAGATTTCCCAGGTGATGGGCATGAGCGCGCTGGCCGAAGGCGTGGAAACCAGCGCGCAGCGTGACCTGCTGGTGGGTCTGGGTTGTGATCACTTCCAGGGCTATCTGTTTGCCCGGCCGATGCCGAAGGACGCGCTGGAGCAGTGGATCAACGCGCGGGTAGAGTTGAGCTTGGTCGACACATCGCTCCTGTAGAGCCGAGCCCATGCTCGGCTGCTTTTCACGGTGAGCAGCCGAGCATGGGCTCGGCTCTACACCTGCACTGCTGGTGCACAAGCCGAACCCGGCCCAGCCACCGCATGCCGCAAGGTCATCCGCCACGGCGGCACCTTTCCCGGGCCCGCCAGACTGACCATACTGGTCCGCATGAACCCGTTCCGCCGCATCCAGGCCTCTCTGGCCGGCCACCTGCGCAGCGAGGCCTGGCGTCGCCGCGCTGCGCTGTGGATCGGCGCAGTCGCCGTCGCGCTGGTCGCAATCCTGTTCGCCAAGGCCAGCGATGCAGCGTTCGGCCTGTTCCAGCGCGCCATCGACCACTCGCCGTGGTGGGCGCTGCTGCTTACGCCGGGCATCTTCGCGCTGCTCGCCTGGCTGACCAGCGGCGCCCTGCGCCCGACCCGGGGCAGCGGCATTCCCCAGGTCATCGCCGCGCTGGAAAAGCCCGATGAGACCTTCCGCCAGGTCAATCTCTCGCTCGGCGTTTCCGCCGGCAAGCTCCTGTTGACCTCGCTTTCGCTGCTCGGTGGCGCATCGGTCGGCCGCGAGGGGCCCACCGTCCACGTCGGCGCCAGCCTCATGTATCTGTTCGGTCGCTGGTTCGGCTTCAAGGACCCTAAAGAGCTTTCGCACTTCCTGCTGGCAGGCGGTGCGGCCGGTATCGCGGCGGCCTTCAACACCCCGTTGGCGGGCATCGTGTTCGCCATTGAAGAGTTGAGCGGGCGCTTCGAGCATCGGTTCTCGGGCACGCTGTTGACCGCGGTCATCGTGGGCGGCGTGGTTTCGCTGGGCCTGCTGGGCAACTACACCTACTTCGGCCACGTGACCGCGCGCATGCCGTTGGGTCAGGCCTGGTTGGCCATCCTGATGTGCGGGGTGGTGGCCGGTCTGCTGGGCGGGGTGTTCGCCCGCATGGTGCTTGCCAGTGTTGCCGGTCGCCCGCGCTGGCTGGGCACGCTGCGGCAACGGCACCCGGTGCTGCTCGCTGCAGCGTGCGGCCTGGTGGTGGTTGGCTTGGCTGCGGCGTTCGGCGATGGTGCGTATGGCACTGGTTATGAGCAGGCGCGCAGCCTGGTGCAGGGCCACGCCGAGGTGGGCCACGAGTTCGGTTTGATGAAACTGCTCGCCAACCTGGCCTCTTACATCGCGGGAATTCCCGGCGGCCTGTTCTCGCCGGCATTGGCCGTGGGCGCCGGCATCGGCCACAACCTGGCCGCACTGATGCCCGCGGTCGACCCGCGCGCCTTCGTCCTGCTGGGCATGTGCGCCTACCTCACCGGCGTGACGCAGGCGCCGCTGACGTCGGCGGTCATCTCGCTTGAGCTGACCGACAGCGGTGACCTGCTGCTGCCCATCCTGGCCACGGTGCTGATCGCCCGCGCGGTGTCCGGGCTGGTCTGCCCCGTGCCGATCTATCGCGGCCTGGCCGAGCAGCTGCTTGTGAAATGAAGCCCCGCCTGCGCGGGGCCTGGTATTTGCCCGCATTCTCAACAGGGTTTGAGCGGGGCAACAGGTATTCGGCTCATCCGGTGAGCCGAATAAAGCCGCTGTTCGGCTCATGGGCTGCGCACGCAGCCACTACACCGATGCGGCAGCGGTCCGCACCTTCAGGCGCAGATCATCCACCAGCCGCTTCCTGCTGCTACGCGGGTACTCGGCGGGCGAGAAGGGCATGGACGACCGGGCATAGGCGTCAATCAGCGCCAGCAGCTGGTGGTTTTCGTCAGCCGTGTCCGCAAGCCTGCTGCCATTTAGGGTGAGTTCCATCAGGCGTTCCTGCAACAGTTCCTTCTCCGCGATGCTCGCACCCGAGGAAGGATCTGCGACGCAGAGGCCGCAGGTGCCGTCGAAGAAGTACGGAAGGAAGGCCTGGGCCTTCTCCCTGGCCAGTGCCGGATCCACCCAGCGCCAGGGCAAGCGCTGCCTCCAGCTCCCCGCGCAGCGCTGTGACAAGCGCGTCGCGCTCATGCCCGGAAGGCGCGGAATCAGCGATGCTGATCCAGCGCACGTATTCAGGACGAAAGTACTCGCCCTCGATATCGTCATCAGCCGGAAGCTCGCCGATGCAGGTAGGTCGTCAAGGGCATGTGTCACTCAGGCATGGCATGGTAGCGAAAGGGATGGCAGCATTCCCCTATGGCGAGCGCCACTTCCTCGGCCATGGCGGCGATGTGCTGGGCTCGCACTCGCGGGTGATCTACAACCCGGACGATGGCACGGCCATTCGAGGATCATCCCAGCAACTGACGCAGAAGCAGCAGACCGCCGACCGGGTTACCTGCGGGATCCAGCGAACGGTCCATGCTTCCCCAAGGCGCAACGAACAGGCGATCGAGTACGGTATTGGCTTGCATCAGGCATCTCATATCCCAGGCCGGGAATCGACGGGTTTCGATCACACTGTCACCCAGCATATGCAGACGCTCATGGTCACTGCTGGCCCTGATGCGGCCGATGGCACCCTCGATGCCATCGGCCGGCCCTTCGATGTACTGCAGGAAGCGGGCGCCATCAAACAGCATTGCGCCGGTGACGCCCGCCATCCGGTTGAAGCGCTGGGCGCCGTGCACGATGCGCTCAAGGCGGGGGGCATCAATGCCGGGCACAGCGACGCTTCGGTAGGCAACAGCACGCAACATGGCTCAGTCCGGTCAGTTTCGAGGAAACAAGGTACTCCTTCCTGCCGGTCCACGCTTGCCCATTTCCGCCTGACAGGCCGCCGTCCCTCGACGCGGTTTCACACGGGGATCAACGGTGCAGCACGCCACGTTCTCCCCATTACCGGGATGCTGCGGCAAACATCACGGCTGGACATCACATGTGCGAGCGAGAGGGACACTACAGCTGCGGTGCAGCCGGCGAAACAGGCCGGTTTCGACTGGACCGGGTTGAATGCGACAAGGAGCGCGGGGCGGGCCCCCGCATTGTGATGGTGCATGCTCATTGCCATGCCTGCGACAGCGACTTTGTCGCGCGCGAACCGCTGGGGCTGACGGCGATTTCCGGTGGCGCCGTTGTCAGCTGCACCCACTGCAGCAACCGCCAGGCCATAGGCCAGGGCGTCTTTGACAGCCTGCCAACCTCTGGGCGTCCATCGGCATCCGGAGCAACGGAATCCTGAAGTCTTCAGTAATCTGGACCCACTGCAAATCCGCGTGATGCCGCCGCCACACGGCGTCTACAGACGGACCGGGATGCTCCCGACTCCCCGGCTGCAAGCCCGCAACCGGAATACAGAGCAGCCTCCATGCGCGACCAGGTCAGATCCACACGCTACGCCACCCCGTCCCGCGTCCGCGAAGGGCGCCCGTTCCCCCAAGGCGCCTCTTTCGATGGCCAGGGCACGAACTTTGCACTCTTCAGCGCACACGCCACCAAAGTCGAGCTGTGCCTGTTCGACGACCAGGGCAACGAGCAGCGCATCGAGCTGCCCGAGTACACCAACGAGATCTGGCACGGCTATCTGCCCGAGGTAAAACCCGGCCAGCGCTACGGCTATCGGGTGCATGGGCCGTACGCCCCGGCCGAAGGCCACCGCTTCAACCACCATAAGCTGCTGCTCGACCCCTACGCACGCGAGATCGATGGCGACCTGACCTGGGCGGATGAGCTTTACGGCTACACCATCGGCCACCCCGACGGCGACCTGAGCTTTGATGAACGTGACAGCGCAGCGTTCATGCCCAAGGCCGTGGTGGTGGAAGACACCTATGACTGGGAAGGGGATGAGCGCCTGCTCACGCCCTGGAACCGCACAGTCGTTTACGAGACCCACGTGCGCGGTTACACCCAGCGCCATCCCGAGGTAGGCGCGGACGTGCGTGGAACCTGTGCCGGCCTCGCCCAGTCTGAAGTGCTCGATTACATCCACGGCCTGGGTGTGACCGCCGTGGAGCTGCTGCCGGTCCACGCCTATCTGGACGACAACTATCTGCTGGAAAAGGGCCTGCGCAATTACTGGGGCTACAACACGCTGGCCTTCTTCGCGCCCAAGCGCCGCTATCTGGCGAGTGGCCACCGCGACGAATTCCGCGACATGGTCAAGGTCATGCACGCGAAAGGCCTCGAGGTCTTCATGGACGTGGTCTACAACCACACCGCCGAAGGCAATGAGCTCGGTCCGACGCTGTCGTTCAAGGGTATCGACAATGCCAGCTACTATCGCCTGGCCGAGGACAAGCGCTACTACATCAACGACACCGGTACCGGCAACACGTTCAACCTGAGCAACCTGCAGGCCATCCGCTTCGTCTGCGACTCCCTGCGCTATTGGGCGCAGGAAATGCACGTCGACGGCTTCCGCTTCGACCTCGCCACCATCCTGGGGCGGGAGCCCACGGGCTTCGACCAGCGCGGCGGCTTCCTCGATGCGGTGGGCCAGGATCCGCTGCTCAGCCAGGTCAAGCTGATTGCCGAGCCGTGGGACTGCGGCCCCGGCGGCTACCAGGTCGGGCACTTCCCGCCGGGCTGGGCGGAGTGGAATGACAAGTTCCGAGACACCGCCCGGAGCTTCTGGAAGGGTGACGAAGGCAAGCTTGCCGAGTTTGCTACCCGGCTGACCGGCTCGGCGGACCTGTTCGACCGCCGCGGCCGCCGGCCGTGGGCGTCGGTCAACTTCATCACGGCGCACGACGGGTTCACTCTCAACGACCTCGTCAGTTACAACGAAAAACACAACGAAGCCAACGGCGAAGAGAATCGTGATGGCTCCAACAACGATTCGTCCTGCAACCATGGCGCCGAGGGGCCAACCGACGATCCAGGCATCAACGCGCTGCGCGAGCAGCAGATGCGCAACCTGCTGGCGACGCTGCTGCTTTCGCAGGGTACACCGATGATGCTGGCCGGCGACGAGCGGGCGCAGACGCAGGGCGGCAACAACAACACCTATTGCCAGGACAACGAAACGGCCTGGATTGACTGGGAGCGCGACACCACCGAGGGCCGACTGGCCCAGTTCGTCCGCGAGCTGCTGGCCCTGCGCCAAAGCCATCCGATCCTGACCCGCGGCCGCTTCCTCAACGGGCAGTACAACGAGCAGGCCGATGTGCGCGACCTGACCTGGCTGAATCCCGCAGGCAGGGAGATGACCGATGAGGACTGGAATGACGCGGGCGCGCGCTCGGTCGGACTGCTGCTGGAGGGCAGGGCACAGGCATCAGGCGTGCGCGAGCATGCCAGCGACGCGAGCTTGCTGGTGGTGATCAACGCCTACCACGAGGGTGTGGATTTCACGCTCCCTGATGACGAGGGGGCCTCGCTCAGCTGGTCGATGCTGCTGTCCACCGATGCTGGGCTTGCGGGTGAGCAGGACGTGCTGGGCGCCGGTCACTTCCTCGCCCCACCGCGCAGTCTCACCGTCTTCCGTTGCGGGGCAGCGACTGCTGGCTGAGCCACGCAAAGAAGCCCCGCTTTCGCGGGGCTTCTGTTGTTCACGCAATATCCCATTTGTCCGCAGCGGCGGGCTTCTGCTTGTAGATCCCGCCGGCGAAGTCCACGTGCAGCTCCGTCCAGTCGCCACCCTTCTGGCGGGCCAGCACTTCAAAGTGCTTGGGGTGACGCTGCGGTTCCCCTGCAGATGTCCAGCCTGCCTGTTTCACGGCATCCAGGACGACGGCCGGGTCTGCCTGAACGTGCTTTTCGCCATGATGGCCCGGCCCATGGTGCGGCTTCTTGTGCTCGATCTGCACCCGCTTGCCACCGGTGCGGGCAATGCTGAGTACCTTGATCTCCGAAGGGCGACGTTCGCCCTCCAGCACAACGGCCAAGCCGGGCTTGATGGCGAAAGTTTCAGCGCCTTTCGGGCCCAGATCGGCCAGGTAAGGCTGGCCGTCCGCGAGCAGAGTGAAGCGGTGGGCGAACACGTGTTCAACAACGCCGGACAAGGCGATCTTTTCATGGTGCGGCATGTATTTCTCCTGAGAGCGCCCATGCTCGGGCGCAAATATCAGGTGGGTGCCGCACGGCGCGCTTGCAATGGACTTCGGTGCCGGACTTCAGCGCAGGTTGCCCCACGCAGATTGCATGATCACTCAACCAACGCCGGTCGGCCCTTCCAGAACCAGGCGCACCTTGCGCAACAGCTGCTGCCGGTTGAAGGGCTTGTTCAGCACCTCGTACTCCGAACCACCTGCATCTGTACGTTCAATCCCAGCTTCCGCATAGCCCGTCGTCAGCAGCACCTTCAGCTTCGGCAGGCGGCGCTTGGCCTCGCGGGCAAGAAGTACGCCGTTCATGCCGCCGGGCATGATCAGATCGGTGAACAGCAGGTCGAACACCTCACCCTGTTCCAGCAGCGCCAGCGCCGATGCCCCATCGTTGGCGATGCGGGTCTGGTAGCCGCCGGCTTCAAGCAGCATCTGCGCCAGTTCAGCGACATCATCTCGGTCTTCGACAATCAGGATGCGCTCGCTGCCACCCCGGTCCATGGCCATGTTGGAGGGCGCGGCATCCTTGGTCAGCGCATCGGTCGTGGCAGGGAAATACAAGCTGACAGTAGTGCCCACGCCTGGCTCAGAGGCGATCCGTACGGTGCCACCGGATTGCTTGACGAAGCCATAGACCATCGACAGTCCCAGCCCGGTACCTTCACCTTCCTCCTTGGTGGTGAAGAACGGGTCCATCACCCGGCGAACAATGTCGGGCGACATCCCGCTGCCGTTGTCCTGCACCGAGATGCAGACCAGACGACCCGCGGGCAGGTGATCGAGCTCGTTGGCGGCCGCCGCCTTGGAGACCTCAACGTTGCGCGTACTCAGCAGCACACGCTGGTCAGGACGCCCCTTCAGCGCATCGCGCGCATTGATGCCCAGATTGAGGATGGCCACCTCGGCCTGGGTCGTATCGATCCTGCAGTTCCACAGCGCGGGGGCGAGGTTCATCTGCAGCTCCACGTCCGCACCGACCCGCTGCGCGGCCAGCTCCACCGTGGAGGACACGAGGGAATTCAGATTGACCGTACGGCCTTCCAGTTTCTGCCGTCGCGAGAACGCCAGCAGCTGCTGGGTCAGCACCGCGGCCTTGTTGGCGGCGGACTGCGCCTGGGTGGCGGCGCGCCTGACGAAGCTGTCGGACGGAAGCTCCTTGTCAGACGTCCCGGTGATCATCTCCAGATAGCCGGACATGACCTGCAGCAGATTGTTGAAGTCGTGCGCGATGCCGCCCGTGAGCTGGCCAAGGGCTTCCATCTTCTGTGCCTGGCGAAGCGAATCCTCTGCATCACGCCGGCGCGATACATCCAGCTGCGAGCCGAAGAAGTACACCAGCGTGCCGTCGTCATCGAACACCGGCGACACAAAAAGCGCATTCCAGAAGGTCGAACCGTCCTTGCGGTAGTTCAGAACCTCGGTCGCCGCCTCGCGGGTCTCAGCAATGGCTTCGCGGATCTCGGCGATCGCATCGGGGTCGGTTTCCGGTCCCTGCAGGAACCGGCAGTTGCGGCCAATCAGCTCGTCACGCTCATAGCCGGTCATCTCTACGAAGGCCCGGTTGGCGAAGATGATCGGATTATCGGGCTGGTGCGGGTCGGTGATGATCATCGGCATCCGCGTGGTTTCCACGGCGCTGAAAAAGATGTCCGAGCGCCTGTCGCCGATCGGCAACGCGTTCTCGCTTCTGACCGACGGCGAAGGAAACCCTTTGAATTGATCGTTCGACACGCGATTCCCTGCTCGGTTGGATCGGATCACCGGGATAGCGCCGGGCCCATCAGAGCCCGGCACCTTGCCACAACCGGCGTAAAAATGACCCCGTTCAGTCTTAACGGTTCAGAATAAAGCTGCTTTTTTCTCAGGCGATGCCGGCACCGCCGGTTACGCCGAACACTTCACCGGTCAGGTAGCTGCCTTCCTGGCTGGCCAGCAGCACATAGATCGGCGCGATTTCCACCGGCTGGCCCGGGCGCTTCATCGGCACCTGGGTGCCGAACTTGGTCACCGCCTCGGTCGGCTGCCCACCGGAGGACTGGAGCGCGGTCCAGAACGGACCCGGCGCAACCACGTTGGCGCGGATTCCCTTTTCGACCAGCTGTGCGGACAGCGCCTTGGTGTAGGCAACGATGCCTGCCTTGGTGGTGGCGTAATCCAGCAGGATCGCCGAAGGGTCATACGCCTGGACGGATGCAGTGGTGATGACCGCGGCGCCCGGCGGCAGGTGCGGAACGGCTGCCTGGCAGATCCAGTGCATGGCGTAGAGGTTGGTCTTCATCGTCTTGTCGAAGTCCTCCGCACTCAGCTCGGCGATGCTTTCGCGGTACTGCTGGCGGCCCGCATTCACCACCAGGATGTCGAGGCCACCGAACGCTTCCACCGTGCGCTCAACCAGCGCCTTGCACCACTCCGGGTCGGTGATGTCACCCGGCAACGCCAGCGCCTTGCGACCCTCGGCTTTGATCAGCGCAAAGACCTCCTCCGCGTCCGAGGCTTCGGACGGCAGGTAGGACAGGGCAACGTCAGCCCCCTCACGGGCGTAAGCGATGGCTGCAGCTCGCCCGATGCCGCTGTCGGCGCCGGTGATCAGCGCCCGGCGTCCGCTCAGCTTGCCCGAACCTTGGTAGCTGGTTTCGCCGTGGTCCGGCACAGGGTCCATGTCTGCCGCCTTGCCCGGCACCGGCTGCGGCTGGGCGGGGAAGGGCGGCTGCGGATACTGGCTGCGCGGGTCCTGCATTTTCAGACGATCATTCATGGTCAATCCTTATCGTGGGACGGGGGAGGGTGGGCCGCTCAGGGGCAGCCCTGGGTGTCTGCAATGGTGGCCATGGCCATCACCTGGGCCAGGTGGCTCAAGCCTTGCGGAGTGTTGCCGAGGTAGTGGCCCGTGGCCGGGTCCACCATTTCGCTGAGCACGCCCTGGCAGCGGCCAAGCGCGCCGTTCAACGCATCCACACGGGCGCGGGCGTCCTCGACGAAGCCCAGCCGTGCGTAGGCCTCAGCCATCCAGTAGGAGCAGGCGATGAAGCAGCCTTCTTCTTCCGGCATGCCCGAGTAGCGGTAATGGAAGTCCGACTGGCCCAGCTCGCGGTCGATGGCGCGCAGCGTGGCCAGCAGGCGGTCCCTGCCGTCAAAGCGGAAGCGCACCGCCAGCGCCAGCGCCGCGTCCAGCTTGCCGCTGCCGGGGTACATCTCAAAGGCCTGCAGGGCATCGGACCAGCAATGGGTTTCGATCCAGTCACTGATGCGGTCGCGCTCGCGTTGCCAGCGGTCGCGACACGTGGTCGGCAGCTGGCCCTGGTCAGCCAGCTCGACCGCCCGCGCCAGCGCCTGCCAGCAGCTGATCTTGGACATCGTGTAATGCTCAAGCTCAGGCAGTTCCCAGATACCGGAATCTTTCGCGCGCCAGTGGTCCGCGCAGAGGTCGGCAATACGCGAAAGCAGCTCCGCGCTGGCGCCATCCAGAATGTTGCCGGCCGCCACGAAACAGAACGCGGTCTCGAAGATGTCGCCGTAAATGCCATGCTGGTGCTGGTCGCCGGCAAGATTGCCTTTCACCACCGGCTGAGTATTGCGGTAGCCGCGCATGGGCAGTTCCTGCACCGGTTCGACCATCTCGCCGTCCAGAGTGAATACGACCTTCGGCCCATGGCGGCGCAGCTGGCGCAGCAGCCAGGTGAATGCTGCCTTGGATTCAGCCTCCAAACCCGCGGCCAGAAACGCCTGGATCGTGTAACCCGCGTCGCGCACCCACGCGTAGCGGTAGTCGAAATTCTTGTCGCCGCCAATCCGCTCTGGCAGCGAGGTCGTGGCGGCAGCGGCAATGGCGCCCGAGGGCGAGTACAGCAGCAGTTTGAGGGCCAGCGTGCTTCGCACGAACGTGGCGCGGTCCCAGCCGTCGTAGGACACATTACGTGCCCACGCCTTCCATTCCCGATCGGTCAGGTCGATGCGGCCGTCCACTTCCTCAACCGACGGCGCCACCAGTGGCTCATCCTCGCCGACCACAAGCGCTACCGTCACCCGCTCGCCGGCACTGACCGTGCATTCACCGCGTGCACCTTCGTCGGACCACTGCAGCTGCAGCGCCGGATGATGGATCACAACGCCCAGCAGCCGCTGCACATGGAAGACCGTGTGCTCGCCAATGGACGAACAGTAGGGGCTGGCTGATTGCGCACGCGTGCTCGGGAACATGTGCACGGCAAACCGCACCTCGCCCTCCAGGCCCTCGATGCGGCGCGCCAGTTCGCACCAGGGCAGGCGACCGGCGTTGCCGCTGTTCAGCGATTCCGTCAGCGACGCGCGGCCGGACGCCGTCGTGAAGATCGTCTCCAGCACGTTGCTTTCCGCACGGTAATGGCGTTGGACGGTGCAAGGCTCGGTGGGTGCAATGCTGAAGTAGCCACCATGGCTGCCGTCCAGCAGGCGATCAAACAACGGCGGGCTGTCCATGTTGGGCGCACACCACCAATCGATGGAACCGTCGCAGCCGGTCAAGGCGACGGAACGCCCTTCGCCCAGCGCCGAGTATTGTTCGATGGGCAGCGCGCCGTTGCGCCTGCGCTCACTTGCGACCGGTGATGCGCCGATCTTCGTTTCATCAAGGGAGGTAGCCTCGGGCAACGTCGACATCAACGCACCCTCCGGCAAGCGTGCAAGGCTGCCGGAACAGCAACAGGGGTGCACATGATGGGCATCTCAGACGTGGGGTGCATCGAAACTAGGGAGCCGCATGCGCAAATGGGGTGAGGCAGTGTTCAACGCCACGTGATCATTGCGCGCCGTTGACACCCGCATGCACGCTCCATCGACACACCGACGACCATGCTCGCGCCGCTACACGCTGAGGTCTGCATGCAACGTCCCACACTTTTCCTCCTGCACAGCCTGGGCGCCAGCCATCGGGAGTGGGACGCGGTGCAACGCGTCCTCGGAAATCAATTCGAGTGCGTCGCACTGGACATACCTGGCTTTGGCGGAACCTCCGCATGCAGCGCGACCGACATCGATGCCCTCGTGGACTGGTTCCAGCAGGAAGTCATCACACGTGCGCCCACCTGCTGGTTCGCCGTGGGCCACAGCATGGGTGGCAAGATCGCCACGCTGCTTGCCGCCCGCAGCCGCGATGGCGCACAGGGCCTGGCAGGCCTGGCCGGCGTGGTGCTGGTGGCCGCATCGCCCCCATGCCCCGAACCCATGCAAGAGTCGCGCCGCAAGGAGATGCTGGGCTGGTTCGCCGAAGGTGGACCCGCCCGCGCCAATGCTGAAGCATTCATCGACGCAAACACGCATCGACCCCTGCAGGCTGCCACCCGCGAAGCCGCCATTCTCGACGTGCTGCGCACCGATCCCATCGCCTGGCGTGCCTGGCTGAACCAGGGTAGTCGCGAACATAGGCAGGAGGAAACGGCACACCTGCACGTGCCTGCGCTGATACTGGCCGGCGCAGAGGATGGCGACCTCGGTGAAGCCGCCCAGCGTGCACTGAACGCGCCGCATTACATGCACGCAACCGTTGACATCGCGCCGGACGCTGCGCACCTGATTCCCGTCGAGCAGCCGGAGTGGCTTGCCCACCGCATTGCGGTGTGGGCACTGCCATTGGCTGCACGCGCGCTGCCAATGGCATTCATCGAGTTGCTGGATGCCGAACGGGTTGCACCGCGCATGCGGGCCCGTCTGCTGGCCCGACATGCCATGCCGCTGCCGCTTACCGAGTCTGCGCTGCCCGCACGCCGTCTGGGTGTGCTCGCTGCCTTGGCGGCACGACTGGTACCCGGCGCAGATGCCGATGATCTCGCACTGCGCGTCGGCCACGCACTGGTGAACCACGAGAGCGACGGCTGGCGTTTTGCCGACCTGCCACAGGATGCGGATGCCTGGGCGCAGGCGCTGGATCAGCTGGATGCCGCAGCCAATGGATTCAGTACGCTTTCGCCCGCCGCACAGCAGGTACTGCTGGAACAGGTGCAACGGCAGAGCGTCGCCGCGCCTGCAAGCGCCGCGCTTGACCCTGCGCAGTGGGCGCTTTGGTTTGAAGATGCGAGGGCGCTCTTTGCCAGAACCTGGATGAGCCTCCCCTCCACTTGGGCCGCCATCGGCTACGACGGCTTCGCTGTCGGTGGCAAAGGTGCGCATAGTCCCGGCTACGAGCACACCAGGGCAGGGGTCATCGATGCGTGGCAGCTGCCATGCTGAGTCGAACCCACCGCAGTGATGGAAGAGATGAGTCAGTCGATGCCGTCATCATCGGCAGCGGCGCCGGCGGTGCGCCTCTGGCGGCCTGCCTGGCCGAGGCGGGCGTATCGGTGCTGGTGCTGGAAGCCGGCCGCACATTCACGCCGGATGATCACCTCGCCGACGAACTGGCGACGGATATCTACTGGATGGAAGAGCGCCTCAGTGGTGGCCAGACTCCGACGGCCTTCGGCGCCAACAATTCCGGGCAGGGCGTAGGCGGCTCCACCCTCCACTGGGGCGCGTTCTGCCCGCGGCCCGATGCGCGCGACCTGCGTCTGCGGTCGCTGACAGGGCAGGGGGCGGACTGGCCCATCGCGGATGCCGAGATGCGGGCATACGTGCAGCGGGTCGAGGCCTTCATCGGCGTCTCGGGCCCCGCGCACTACCCGTGGGATCCGGCGCGCCAGTACGGCTATCCGCCCGTGCTGCGCAATGCCTCGGCCCAGGCCATGCAGCGCGGCTGCGACGCGCTGGGCATCCGCGTAACCGATGCGCCCGCCGCGCTGGTCAGCCAGGCCCGCCAGCAAGCGCACTGGGGCGTGCGTCAGGCCTGCAACCATTGTGGCGCCTGCCATCAGGGCTGCAGCAATGGCGCCAAGGCCAGCATGGATACCTCCTGGCTGCCGTGGGCGACGGCGCATGGTGCGGTCATCCGCGATCAAAGCCGGGTGGTGGACCTGGAGCGTGATGCCCTGGGCCGTATCAGCGCAGTGGTCTACCAACGCGACCATCGCCTGCACAGGGTGAAGTGCTCGGCAGCATTTCTGTGCGCGGGCGGCGTGGAAACACCGCGCTTGCTGCTCAACCTGGGGCTGGCCAACAGCAGCGGCCAGGTCGGTCGCAACTTCATGGCCCACGTGGCCACCCAGGTGTGGGGGTTCTTTGACGCGGACATGTGCATGAACCGCGGCTACCCGTCCTCGCTCATCACCGAGGATTTCGTGCGCCCGCACG
>JAFAFD010000474.1 GCA_023423675.1 Pseudomonadota bacterium
AGGGTGAACACCGCCGACAGCGTGCCGGCGAGGAAGGCGGGATTGCGGAAGATCGCGTAGTCCAGCAGCGGATACGGCAGGCGCTGCTGGCGACGCGCAAAGGCCACCGCGCTGACCAGCGCCAGCAGCAGCGCGCCGGCACCCAGTGCATAAGAAGGCGGCGTGGCGATCAGCGACTTGATCGCCAGCACCAGGCCGGACAGTGCCGCCAGCGCCAGCAGCGAGGACAGGAGATCCCACGGGCGCGAAGTATCGCGCTGGCCTTCGGGGGCCAGCAGCAACGTTGCAATGAACGCCACCAGCACCACCGGCACGTTGACCAGGAACACCGAGCCCCACCAGAAGTGCTGCAGCAGCAGGCCACCGATGATCGGGCCGAGCGCCGCACCGACGATCGCCACCGAGCCCCAGATCGCGATGGCGATGTTGCGCTCACGCTCTTCGTGGAAGCTCAGGCCGATGAGTGCCAGGGTGGCCGGCATCATCGCCGCCGCGCCTACCGCCAGAAGGGCACGCGCGCCGATCAGCTGCGCAGGCGTGGCCGAGAATGCGGCTGCCAGCGAGGCAATGCCGAACACCACCAGCCCGATCAGGAACATGCGGCGATGGCCCAGCCGGTCGCCCAGGGTGCCGGCGCCGAGCAGCAGGCCGGCCATCACCAGCGGGTAAGCGTTGATGATCCACAGCGCCTGCCCGGCGCTGGCCGACAGTTCCTCGGTGAGGGTGGGCAACGCGGTGTACAGCACGGAGTTGTCCAGCGTGACCAGCAGCAGGCCGGCGGCGACGGTGAAGAGCAGCGCCCAGCGACGGGCACGGGACAGGGCCGGAGCACCGGCCAGGGGCTGGGAGAGCGCCATGGAACACACCAGGATGGGGTATTGGGTCGCCGTAACTATACAGGATGTACTGTACAGTTATGACGGCGGGCGCTGTCACGGTTCAGGTTTCGCTTCGGTAGAGTCGAGCCATGCTCGACTGTCCCTGCACACAGCAGTCGAGCATGGCTCGACTCTACAAAGGCCGGGCGAGCATGGCTCGGCTCTACAAAAGCCGGTTACCGGCAGCCTTCCGGCAAGGCGGAGATGGCCGCGACGACCGCCCCCTGCATGCCCTGCCCCACGGCCATGTCCAGCTCGCCGCCGGTACTGCCGTGCTGGCGTTGCAGCTCGCTCTCGCAGGCACCCCGCACCCGGCTGCGCGCGTTTGACCGCAGCATGCTGCAGCGCCAGTCCCCCGGGCCCAGCGGCAGCACCGAATAGACCACGCTGTTGCAGGCATTGCCTGCACGCTCGACCAGGCTGCGGCCGCCGAAGTCGCGCGGCACGCTGCTGTGCGCCGGGTCGTAATAGCTGTCGGGGAAGCTGCGCGCGTACTGCTCGACGTCCACCTGCAGCGGCACCGCACCTGAGGCGGGCAACTGGAGCGGTGCACCGCAGTCCGTGCTGTCGGCGCGGTGCTGGATGAACTGGTAGATCGGCCGATCAAGCCGACGGTCCTGCGCGGTCACCGCACTGACCGCACCGAGCACCGGCAGCGCGGCGCGATTGGCCATCCGTGCCAGCACACCGGCCTCGGCCGGCACGCAGCGATCACGCACGGTGGCCGCCAGCAGGAACACCACGTCATCACGGAACGCACGATCCTCGCGCAGGTGCCGCTCGATGTCGGCCTGCAGCGCGGGCACCGGTGCGGGGAACGCGACGGACGGCGGACGCCCTTGTGGCGCCCAGCGCTGCCACGCCAGCAGCGCGGCACCGGCCAGCAGCAGCACCGCACCGATCCCCAGCCAGTGCGCGCGCCGCATCAGCTACCGATCGCCGTCAGCGTGGCCGCGTCCGCATCGTAGGACGCGCTGGCGATGTCGGCCTCGAAGCGCTTGATCCGCAGGTGCCCCGACAGCCGATAGGCATCCCACAGATTGCCGAGTGCAATCGGCTTGGCCAGGGTCACGTGGATGATCTGGTTCGGTGGCGGTGGCGGCACGTGGATGCAGGCGCCGTAGAACGGCACGAACAGCAGTTCGTTCACCGCACCGGCATCATCCATGCCCAACGGCACCACGTAGCCGTCCAGGTCGACCTCGCGACCGTCCACGTCTTCGACGACGGCAGCGGAGCCGAACTGCTGCGCGCGGTCGGGGCTGGAGTGGTCGATGGCCGGGCCCGGCGGCGTGCCCGAACCCGTGTCATCGATCAGCCCACCGACGCCGGCCATCGCGCCCATGCCGCCGCTGCGGTCGATGCCGATCTGCGGCGGCGGACGCAGGAACGCATCGTCCTCCGGCATCAACGCATTCCAGGCCGTGATCGCGCCCTCCGCAGGCGCGGCCTTGTCAGCCGTGCTCACGGCATCGGATGTCGCCGTGGCGGCTGCAGGTTCGGCCGCCGCGTCGGGCACATCGCCACCGGGCCGGCTGCAACCGGCCAACACCATCAGCACCAGGACACAGGCGTTACGGTTCATAGGGCCTCAACTCGGGGTCTGCCATGGTGTAGGCCGAACCGGCCAGGTCGTCGTC
This sequence comes from Pseudomonadota bacterium, assembly GCA_023423675.1. GTDB lineage: Bacteria > Pseudomonadota > Gammaproteobacteria > Xanthomonadales > Xanthomonadaceae > Stenotrophomonas. The sequence goes on from JAFAFD010000474.1 coordinate 2,519, forward strand.
CACGCGCTCGGCGCGCAGCGTGCCGGCGAGGAAGAACGGCGAGTACATGTCAGGCATGTCGATCGGCCGCGACAGCCGCACGTGCACGATCTGGTTCGGGGGTGGCGGCGGGACGTGGATGCAGGCGCCGTAATAAGGCACGAACAGGAACTCGGTAAGCCGGCCATCGCTGGCATTGGCCAGCGGCACCACGTAACCGGGCAGACGCACGGCGCGGTCCAGCACCGTATCCACCGTGCGGAAGGTGCCAAACTGGGCCATGCGCCGGTTGCCGTTGTGCTTCACTTCCGGCCCGTCACCGCGCTCCAGTGCGGCCAGTTCGTCGGCGGGTATCATCTGCAGCCAGTCCAGCTCCTGCTCGGCGGCCGCTTGGGTTGTCGCACCGTCCTGCACAGGCGAAGGCGGCAGGGCCTGCACGCCGGTATCCACCGGTCGTTCGCAGCCGGCCAGCAGCAGGATCACAGCAAGGGAAAGCCACGTGCGCATCGCTCAGGCTCCTGCCGACAGGCCGTCGGCCAGGGTGCGCCGATAGGCCAGCAAGGCCGGCACCAGGCCGGCCACGGCACTCAGCACCAGCACCCTGCCCACCCACGCCAGCTCGCGCAGATCCGGCCAGACATGGGTGATCGACAGGCCGAAGTTCGCCAGCGCCCAGCCGCGCCCGGCAAGGCTGGCGGCCACCAGGATGGCCAACGCCAGCACGCAGGCCATGCCGCTGGTCGCCACCGCTTCCAGCACCAGCAGGCTGGCGATGTAGCGTGGCCTCGCACCCGTGGCGCGCAGCACCGCCATCTCGCGACGGCGCTCCTGCAGGGTCGACACCAGCAGCGCCACCAGCGAGACCAGGCCCAGCAGCACGACCATCGCACTGATCAGCTGCAGCGCCCGCTCGGCCGTGCCCAGTGACTGCCACAGCTGCTGCAGGGTCACGCCGGGCAGGATCGCCAGCAGTGCCTCGTCGCGGTAGTCATTGATCGCGCGCTGTACCGAGAACGTCGCGATGCGCGAGTTCAGGCCGAGCATGAAGGCGGTGATGCTGGTCGGAGTCAGGTCCAGGTGCCGCGCCTCCTCGGCGCTGACCTTGTGCCCGCGCAGCTGCACGCCCGAACGCCAATCCACATGGATGGCCTCGATCGCAGGCAACGACACCAGCACCGACGAATCCACCGGCGTGCCGGTCCGCTGCAGCACGCCGCTGATGCGGAATGGCTTGTCGGCATGCTTGGCCAGTGTCACCGCAGCAGTGCCATGAGCGAGCACCATCTCATCGCCCACCTGCACGCCCTGCGCGCGGGCGACATCGGCGCCGACCACCGCGTCGTACAGATCATCGAAGGGCTTGCCCCCGGCGAAGGCCAACGTGTGCCCGGCACCGTAGCGGTAATGCTCGAAATAGCCACCGGTGGTGCCGATCACCCGGTAGCCGCGCCAGGAATCACCCAACGACAGCGGCACCGCCCACTTCACCTGCGGCAGTGTCGACAGTTCCTGGTAGGACTGCCAGGACACGTTGTTGGTCGGGTCGCCGATATGGAACACCGAGTACAGCAGCAGGTTCACCGGCCCCGAGCGCGCGCCGACGATCAGATCGGTGCCCGAAACGGTGCTGGCGAACCCCTCATGCGCCTGCACGCGCACGCGCTCCACGCCCAGCAGCAGGGTCACGCTGAGGGTGATGACCAGGATGGTCAAGGACACGCTCAGCGCACGGCTGCGCAGGCTGGCCCAGGCAAGGTCAAACATGGGCGGCTCCGGCGTGGTTGATGTCCTGCAGCTGCACGACGCGGTCGAACAGCGGTTGCAGGCTGTCGTCATGGCTGACCACCACTGCGGTGGTACCGGCCGCGGCACATTGCGCGGCCATCAGCTGCAGGAAGGCGGTGGCCGCTTCGCGGTCCAGTGCCGAGGTCGGCTCATCGGCGAGCAGCACGGCCGGGCGACCGATCAACGCGCGCGCTGCCGCCACGCGCTGCTGCTGGCCGACACTGAGGGTGCCGGCCCGGCGCTGCAGCAGGTCCGGGTCCAGGTGCAGGGCCTGCAGCAGGCGGAGGATTTCATCATCCAGCGGCCGACCGACCCGAGCGCTGCGCCCGGGCGCGAAGCGCAGGCCCAGCGCGATGTTGTCGCGCACACTGAGGAAAGGCAGCAGGTTGAACTGCTGGAAGATCACGCCGAGATGATCGGCGCGGAAGCGGTCGCGCGCGGCAGCTTTCAAGGCGTGCACGGCCGTGCCGGCCACCACCACCTCGCCCTGTTCGGGGCGCAGCACACCGGCCAGCAGGCCCAGCAAGGTGCTCTTGCCCGAACCGCTGGCGCCGCGCAGCAGCACGCTGCTTCCGGCGGCGATCCGCAGCTGCGGAATATCCAGGACGGTGCTTCCGCCATAGCTGAAACGCACCTGCTCCAGCGCGATCACCGCGGCGGTGTTCATGGGGCGAGCACCACGCGCAGGTTGTCGGCGGTCAGCACGGTGCGGCTCTGGCCGGCCGCCGTCGCGCTGTTGACGATGACCTCGTGCAGGTTCGGGAAGGCCTTCGGCAAGGCCAGCACCAGCACGCGCAGCGCGGCCGGGTTGGCGCACTGGTAGCGCAGCTCGGCATTGAAGCCCGCATGCGTATGTCTGGCCGGCGTGCTCGCACTCGCGGGTGCGGCGGCAGCGAAGCCCTCGGCGCGCGCGTCACGTTTCAGCGGCGTGCACTGCGCTGCGGTGGGCAGGGTCAACCAGTCGCCGCGCTTCAGCGTGGCCAGTGCCGCGTCCAGCGCCGCCTGTTCGGTGGCATTGGCTGGCGGCCTTTCGAAATCGAGGATGCCGATGCCCGGCGCCTGCAGGGCCAGTTCAAGGGTGCCCTGGTCCACGGCCAGGTCGACCGTGGCCTGGCCATGCACGTGGGCACCGAGCTGGCGCACGTCGTGTGCGTGCACGCCAGGGGCGGCAAACAACAGGAACAGGAAAACAGAACGCTTCATGGGGGACTCCATCATTGTTACTATGTAACATTATGGACCACATCCCCACGCCGCCCGCAAGGGCACTGCCCCAGCCGCCAGCTTCGGCACGCTGGCACCCCCGTCTCGACCTCGCCGGCGCCTGGCTGTCCCTGGCCTGCGCCGCGCACTGCATCACCCTGCCCCTGCTGCTGGCCTTCGTGCCGGCGGCGATGATGGCCCTGCGCTCGTTCCAGCACCCGGCCCACGGCGCGATGACCGCGCTGCTGGTGATGTCGCGCTGGGAATGGGTGTTCGCCGTGGTCGCCTCCACCGTGGCCATGGCCAGCACCGTGTCGGGCTGGCGTCGCCACCAGCAGTGGCGGCCGCTGCGGCTGGCGGCCTGCGGCGCGGTCGCGCTGCTGGCGTCGTCGCTGTACATGCCGTTGAAGGAATCACTGGTCTGGCATGGCGTGGCGACCGCCTGCGGCGGCGTGTTGCTGGCCACCGCCCACATCCTCAACCGGCGGGCGCTTCACCGCATGCGTTAATGGCGTAATGCCGGCCAGCGGCGGGCAACGCACTCAGAAGAGGTTGGCAGCTACCCGGCGTCGGGGCCAGACCCTGCGCGTCGCGTTCGCGCAGCAGGTCGGCGAAAGCCTTCAACGCGGGCGGCAGATGACGGTGGCCGGGAAAATACAGGTACAGGTACGGGAACGGCGGGCACCAGGCATCCAGCACCGGCACCGGGGCGCCGACCAAGATTGGCACCTACCGGTTCGCGGCGCGGCGGCTGTGCACCCAGTAATACAGCGTCGGCAGCACCAGCAGGGTCAGCAGCATCGCCGACAGCAGGCCGCCGATCACCACCACCGCCAGCGGCTTCTGCGTCTCGGCGCCAATCGCGTGCGAGGTGGCCATCGGCAGCAACCCGAACATCGCCAGCAACGCCGTCATCAGCACGGTGCGCAGGCGCTGCAGCGAGCCCTGCACCACCGACTGCAGCAGGTCCATGCCCTGCTCGCGCAGCTGCGCGAACCGGCTGAGCATGACGACGCCGTTCAATACCGCCTGCCCGAACAACGCGATGAAGCCGATCGCCGCCGACACCGACAACGGAATGCCGGTCAACCACAGGGCGAGGATGCCGCCGATCATCGCCAGCGGCACGTTTGCCAGGATCAGCGCTGCACTACTGATGTCCTTGAACGCATCGAACAGCAGCACGAAGATGATCAGCACCGACAGCGGGATCACCCACCCCAGCCGCTTCATCGCACGCTGCTGGTTCTCGAACTCACCCGACCACTCCAGGCGGTAGCCCTCGGGCAGCTTCACGCTGGCATCCACCCGCGCACGCATGTCGGCCACCACGCTGCCCATGTCACGGCCGGCGATGAAGATGCTCACCGCCTTCACCCGCTGCGCGTTCTCGCGCGAGATGTTGATCGCACCGCTGGCCATGTGGAAATCGGCGACATCGGACAGGGTCACGGTATGCCCGTCACCGATCCCCACCGGCACCATGCGCAGGCGCTGCAGGTCACGATCGGCATCGTCCAGGCGCAGGGTGATCGGGAACTTGCGGTCGCCTTCCCACAGCTCGCCCACTTCGCGCCCGCCCAGGGCCGTCTCGATCACCTCGTCGATGTCGCGCACGTTCAAGCCGTAGCGCGCGGCGCGGTCACGATCGATCTGCACCTGCAGCTGCGGCAGCGAACCATCGCGGTCGATGAAGGCACTCTCCACGCCGTCCACGCCGCGCACCTGGCCGAGGATGGCCTGGGCCTGGCGGTTCAGCACGTCCAGGTCGGCACCGCTGACCTTGATGACCACCTGGCCCTTGATCTGCGAGATGCTCTCCAGGATGTTGTCGCGCACCGGCTGCGAGATCGAGAACTCCGGGCCGGGTATGCGCTGTTCCAGGGTGCGCTGCAGGTCGGCGATCAGCTGCCGCTTGTCCACGCCCTTCGGCCATTCCTTCTCCGGCTTCAACGCCACCAGCGCCTCGATCTGGTTCGCGCCCTTGGCATCGGAGCCATCCTCAGGACGGCCCAGCTTGGCCACCACCGTGGAGACCTGCGGGTAGGTGTTCACCAGTTCGCGGATGCGCCGCGACTGCTGCTGCGCCTCGGCGAGGCTGGTGCTGGGGTCGAGTGTGGCGGTCAGCCAGATCGAGCCCTCATCCAGCTCCGGCAGGAACTCCGAACCCAAGCGCGTGCCCAGCGCCAGCGTACCGACCAGCAGCGCGACGGCGGTCAGCACCACTGCCCGCGGCCGGGCCAACGCACGCTCCAGCACCGGCTGGTACCAGCCGGTCAGGCGGTCCATCAGCGGGTTCTCACCGCGCATGCGGTCGCGTCGCAGCCACCAGTAGCAGAACAGCGGCACCACGGTCAGCGCCAGGATCAGCGCGCCGATCAGGGCCGAGGTCACCGAATAGGCCATCGGCGCGAACATCCGGCCTTCCTGCCGCTGCAGGGTAAAGATCGGGATATGCGCGGCGATGATGATCAACATCGAGAAGAAGGTCGGCCGCCCGACTTCCGAGGCCGCCGACAGCACGGTGGAGAACCGTGTCTTCCGGTCTGCCGTACGCGGCAGCGCGGACAGGCGCGAGACGATGTGCTCGGTGACGATCACCGCACCGTCGATGATGATGCCGAAATCCATCGCCCCCAGCGACAGCAGGTTGGCCGGCACGCCCCACAGGTGCAGGCCGAGGAAGGTCGACAGCAGGGCCAGCGGCATCATCGCCGCCACGATCAGCGCGGCGCGGGCGTTGTAGAGGAACAGCCACAGCACCAGGAACACCAGCACCGCACCTTCCAGCAGGTTGCGGAACACCGTCTTCAGCGTGGTTGAAACCAGCCATGATCGGTCGTAGAACGGCTCGATGCTGACCCCTGCAGGCAGTTGGCTGGCCTCGATCTCGGCCACGCGGGCATGCAGGGCGTCGAGCACATCGGACGGATTCTCGCCCTTGCGCATCAGCACCATGCCGAACACCGCATCGTCGTTGTCGTCCTGGCCGACCAGGCCCTGCCGCGGCAGGCCGGTATCGGCGATGCTGGCCAGGTCGCGCACCAGCACCGGCGTGCCGCCCTTCTGCGCGACCACCACGCTGCCGATGTCGGCCGGCGTACGCATCAGGCCGACGCCACGGATCAGGAACTGCTGCTGGCCACGCTCCACGTAGCCGCCACCGGCATTGGAGCTGCCCTTCTCCAGCGCTTCTGAGAACTCGCCGAGGCTGATGCCGCGGTCACGCAGCTTGTCCAGGTCCGGCTTGACCTGGAACGTACGCGCATAGCCGCCGAAACTGATCACGTCGGCCACGCCCGGCACGGTGCGCAGGCCACGCTCCATCACCCACTCCTGCAAGGTGCGCAGCTCGGTGGGGCTCATGTGCGGGGCCTTCAGCACGTAGCGGTAGATCTCGCCCACCGCCGAGCTCATCGCCTCCAGTTCGGGCCTCACGCCCTCGGGAAGGTCCACGCCCTGCAGGCGCTCCATCACCTGCTGGCGCGCGAAGTAGTCATCGGCCTTGTCGTCGAAGGTCAGGATGATCATCGACAGGCCGAACTGGGTATGCGAGAACACCCGCACCGAGTGCGGGATGCCCGACAGCGCCACTTCCAGCGGCATGGTGACTTCGCGCTCGACCTCCTCCGCGGCGCGGCCCGGGTGCAGCGAGACCACCGTCACCTGGGTGTCGGACACATCGGGGAAGGCTTCCACCGGCAGCACGCGGAACGCGGCGATGCCGGCGCCGATGAACAGCAGCAGCGCCAGCATCACCATCAGCGGCTGGCGCAGGCAGTAAGCAATCAGGCGATCGATCATGGTGCGGCATGCCCCACGGCGGGAGCGGCGGTTGCGGAAGGAGCCGTCGCCGGAGCCGGCGCGTTGTCCACCAGCTGCTGCAGCAGCAGGCCACCCTCGACCACCACGCGGTTGCCGGCCGCCAGCCCTTCGCGCACCCACAGGCGCCCGTCACCCAGCTCCTCGGCCTGCACGGCGCGACGCGCGTAGAGACCCTTGCCTTCGTCCACGAACACCACCTGCTTGCCATCGATCAGCAGCACCGCCGCATCCGGCAGCGACACGCCGCCCTGCGCCGGTAGCGCCACCTGGGCGCGCACGTACTGGCCCGCCTTGAAGCTGCGGCCGTGGTTGTCCAGTTCGGCACGCGCCTGCACCACGCGGCGCTCACTGTCGACGAAGTCATCCACATGCTGCAGGGTCGCCTGCAGCGTGCTGCCATCGGCAGCCGGCACGCGTACCGCCATGCCCGGCTGCAGGCGCCCGGCCAGGCTCTCGGGAATGTCCAGCAACAGCCACAGGCGGTCGGGATCACCGATCACCGCCAGCGGCTGCTCGCCATCGGGGCCCACGTTCATGCCCGGGCTCATCCGCCGTTCCACCAGCACGCCGTCGATGGGCGCGCGCAGCGGCAGGCGCTGGTCCACGCGGTTGCCATTGCCATTGCCATAGGCGGTGGCGAACGCAGCGGCGCGTGCATGGTCGGCCTGGCTGCCGGCGAAATGTGCTTCGGCCTCGTCCAGTTCGCGGCCCGAGGCCACGCCGGCAGCGTGCAGTTCGCGGGTGCGCTCCAGTTCGCGGCGGGCCTGCTGCAGCCCGGCGCGCCCGCGCACGCCTTCGGCCTGCGCCTGGCCGAACTCCGGCGAGGTGATCCAGGCGATGACCTGGCCAGCCTTGACCTTTTGCCCCGGCTGCGCCTCGATGCGCGAGACCTGGCCCGGCAACGGCGCGCGCAGTGCAGTGGAGCGGGTTTCGTCCCAGACCACCCGGCCGGGCAACTGCAGCGATGCACTGGCGCCCTCGCTCACGGCTTCGCTGCGCAGCACGTCCAGCTGGCGGCTGTCGGCCGGGAACTGGATCTGCCCGGCGCTGACTACCGGCGCGCCATCGGCATAGGTGGCCGGTTCACGCCCGCAGCCGGACAGCAGGGCCAGCGCGAGCAGCGCAGGCAGCAGTGCGCGGCGCGCACGCGGTTGAGTGGCGGCATGCGGGTTCACAGGGTCTCTCCTTCGGCAACGGACGTGGCGGCGCTCCAGCGCGCCAGTGCAATGGCGTGGTCGGCACGCGCCTGGATCAGCGCGGCTTCGAACTCGCGCCAGCTGCGGCGCGCATCCAACAGGTCAGTCAGGCTGGCGGCGCCGCGGCGATAGGCCAGTTCGATGCCCTGCACGGCCTTGCGTGCACTGTCGGCCTGCAGCCCCTCGTAGTCCCGGCGGCGCTGCGCGGCGGCTTCGGCGCCGGCCTGCAGCTGGTCGAGCTCGGCCCAGGTCTGGCGCTGCAGCGCATGCAGTTCCAGTGCGGCGGCATCGCGGTCGGCCTCGGCACGCTGGACACCGCCCTGCGCGCGCGACGGTGCCCCCAAGGGAATCGTTACCGACACACCCCATGTCACGCCGTTGATGTCGGTCGGCTCGCGCTCCGCCTCCACGCCCCACTGGATGTCGCGGCGGCGCTCGCTGCGTGCCAGTGCCACGCCCGCATCGGCCGCGGCCAAGCGCGAACGTGCGGCGCGCAGGTCCACGCGCTGCTGCGGATCGGCGGCGCTGCCCGCCGCTTCCCTGCTGGCGTCAGGCCAGGCGTCGTCCGCACTGAGAGAGGCGCTTTCCTCCCTGCCCAGCAGCAGGGCCAGCGTGTGCTGCGCATCGCGCAGGTCCAGCGCCGCGTCGCGTGCCGCATCGGCCACCGCCAGGTCATCGACGGCAAGGCGGGCACGATCCACCGGTGCCATCGCACCGCTGGCAACCTGGCGATCCGCAGCAGCCATCTGCTCGGCCGAGCTGCGGCGGTTGGCCTCGGCGATGTCCCATACATCCTGCGCGGCCTTCAGCCCGAAATAGGCTTCGTGCAGGGCCACCTGCTGCCGGCGGCGCATGTCCAGCTGTTCCAGCCCGGCCGCCTCCACCAGCGCATCGGCCTGGCGCATGCGCAGCGTTCGTTTGCCGCCGCGTTCCCAGGTGAAGCCCAGGCCGACCGTGCTGTCGACGCGCTTGTCATGCCAGCGGCCGCTGCCGACGCCGTGCTTCGGGCTGATCTTGCTGGTGCCCAGCGACAGTTCCGGTGCAGGCCGCAATGCAGCGGTCAGCGCATCACCCTGCGCGCCGCGCAGTTCCAGCGCCGCTGCGCGCAGGTCCGGGTTGTGCGCATCCATGGCACGCTGCGCGTCCTGCAGGCTGATCGCCCACGCCGCAGGTGCACATGCCAATGCGGCCAGCAGGGCCGCCGAACGAGGGAGGAAATTCATGCGCGCCACGGTAAGGTGGCGCACTTGCGCCAAACTTTCCCGAACCTTGCGCGAAGCTTGCAATGCGAATCCTGTTGATCGAAGACGACGCGGCCCTGGCCGACGGCCTGGTGCGCGCCCTGCAGGGCGCCGGCCATCTGTGTGACCACCTGGCACAGGGCCTGCTGGCGCCGGCGGCACTCGCTGCTGCGCCGTATGACGTAATGGTGCTGGACCTGTCGCTGCCCGATGTCGATGGCCTCGACCTGCTGTCGCGCCTGCGCGGCCAGGCCATCAGCCTGCCCGTGCTGATCCTCACCGCACGCGATGGCGTGGAGGACCGCATCCTCGGCCTGGACCGGGGTGGCGACGACTACCTGGCCAAACCCTTCGCGCTGGGCGAACTGGAAGCGCGCCTGCGTGCACTGGCGCGACGCCGCAGCGATGCGCCCGCACAGAAGCGGCTGGGTCGCCTGTGCCTGGACAGCGTCCGCCAGGAGGTGCAGGTGGACGGCCAGCGCATCGAGCTGACCGCGCGCGAGCTGGCCCTGGTCGATGCGCTGATGCAGCAGCCGGGACGCACGGTGACCAAGCAGCGCCTGTTCGACGCGCTATACAGCTGGGACCACGAGGCCAATCTCTCCGTGATCGAGGTGCATGTCAGCCGCCTGCGCCGCAAGTTCGAACAGGCCGGCGCGGATGTGGGCATCCGCATGCTGCGTGGCCTCGGCTACCGGCTGGAGGCCATCGATGGTTGAGCGTGTCGCGAGCCTGCGCGGGCTTCTGCTGCGACGGCTGTGGCTGCCGCTCTTGGTGCTGCTGCTGTGCAGTGCGGTGGGCTCGTTCGCGCTGGCGCGCTACTTTGCCGGCCAGGTCTATGACCGCTGGCTGCTGGACTCGGCGATGTCCTTGTCCGAGCTGGTGAAGGAGCAGGATGGTCGCGCGGTGATGGACGTGACGCCGGCCATGTCACGCATGTTCACCTGGGACACGGTGGATGAAGTACATGGCGAAGTGGTCGATGCCAGCGGCGCGCGGCTGTATGGCGATCTGGCCGAGACACTACCGCGGCCCGCACAGACCGCCGATGACGACGCCGTCTACTATGATGCGCGGCTGCGCGGACAAGCGGTTCGCATGGTGGAGGTGCTGGTGCCGACCACGAGCGGGCATCAGGTGCGCCTGCGGGTGGCCGAGACGCTGCGCAAGCGGCACCGGCTGGAGCGCAAGCTGCTGATGACCAGCGTACCGTTCCAGGCCGCCATCCTCGCGCTGGCGGCGTGGCTGGCCTGGTCGGGCACTGGCGCGGCAGCGCGCCATGCCAACCAGGTGGCGCGGCGGCTGGCCAGCCCGCGACCGGACCCGCTTGCGCCGCTGGACCCGCAGCAGGAGGCACCGCGCGAGCTGTGGCCTGCGGTGGAGGCCTACAACGCACTGCTGCAGCGGCTGGATGCAATGCAGGCGGCGCAGCGGCGCTTTGTCAGCAATGCCGCGCACCAGCTGCGCACGCCGTTGGCGGCCATGCAGGTGGAGCTGGAGAGTTCGCTGCGGCAGCAGGATCCACAGGCGCAGCAGCTGGCGCTGTCCGGAACGCTGGCCGGGTTGTCGAGACTGCAGCACCTGGTCAACCAGCTGCTGCTGCTCAGCCGTTCGGAAGATGCACAGGGCGCCTCGTTGCCGTTGCAGGTACTGGACGTGGCCACGCTGGCGCGCACCGTGGTGGAGCGCTATGCCGACCGCGCGTTGGCTGCCGGCGTGGACCTGGGGTACGAGGGGCCGGACGAAGGCGTGCCGGTGCGGGGCGATGCACCGTTGCTGCGCGAGGCGCTGGGCAATCTGCTGGACAACGCGCTGCGCTATGGCGCCATGCGCGGAATGATCACCCTGAGCGTGCAACGCGATGCGGACGGCGTGCAGGTCTGGGTGGATGATGATGGCGCCGGCATCGACGCGGCCGAGCGTGGCCGCGTCACGGAACGCTTCTACCGCGCCAGCAGCCAGGGCGATGGCTGTGGCCTGGGCCTGGCCATCGTGGCCGAGATCGCGCAGCGGCATGACGCCGCGTTGGAGATCGGCAGTGCACCGATGGGTGGCGCACGGGTAGGAATGCAGTTCCGCACCCGGTAGACGCCAACCTTGGTTGGCGCCGTGGTCCCCGTGTGCCAACCAAGGTTGGCACCTACCAAAGCATCGTCATGCGTGCCGCATCAACGGCTCATGGAGTACGGCGCCTGCGCGCCCTGCCCCGGCCATTCCTTGTTCGGTTCGGCCTGCATGGTGAAGGTCAGTTCGCCACCGGCCAGGATCTCGTCATGGCGCAGGAAGGTGCGCTGCAGCGGCTTGCCGTTGAGGCTCACACTGCCCACGTAGGTGTGCTTGTCGTCCAGGCCGTTGGCCACGATCGTGAACGTCTTGCCGTTCGGCAGGCGCATCGCGGTCTTCGGCAGGAACGGACGGCCCAGGATGTACTCGCCCGAGCCCGGTGCCACCGGATAGAAGCCCAGCGCGGTGAACACGTACCACGCCGACATCTGGCCGACGTCGTCGTTGCCCGCCAGGCCATCGGGGCGGTCGGCGTACTGCGTGTCCATGATCTGCTTCAGGCGGGCCTGGCTGCGCCACGGCTGGCCGGCGTACGAATACAGGTAGGCGACGTGGTGGCTGGGCTCGTTGCCGTGCGCGTACCAGCCGATCAGGCCGGTGATGTCTTCCATGTGCTCGAAGATGGACGGATCGACCTTGGCGTTGAACACCTCATCCAGCCGTGCCAGCAGCTTGTCGCTGCCACCGTGCGCCGCGGCCAGACCGGCCACGTCCTGCGGCACATACCAGGAATACTGCCAGGCATTGCCTTCGGTGTAGTCGGTGCCGTAACCGCTGGCACTCGGGTCGAACGGCGTGCGGAAGCTGCCATCACGCTTGCGCGCGCGCATGAAGCCGGTGTCTTTGTCGAACGCATTGCGCCAGTTGCCAGCACGCTTGTCGAAGGTCGTGGCCACGTCGGTCTTGCCCATCGCCTGCGCCATGCGCGCGATGGTCCAGTCGTCGAACGCATATTCCAGCGTCTTGCTGGCGGCCTCGCCTTCCTCGTCGATCGGTACATAGCCCAGCTCGCGGTACTGCGCGATGCCGTCGTAGGGGCCGTAGTTGGCCGTCTCGACCATGGCCTTCAGCGCCTTGTCGGCGTCGAAGCCACGGATGCCCTTGACGTAGGCATCGGCGATCACCGGCACCGCGTGGTAGCCGATCATGCACCAGTCTTCCAGGCCGTGGAACGACCACACCGGCAGCATGCCGTAGGGGCTGTGGTCATGGTGGGCCAGCATCGAATTGATGAAATCGCTGTTGCGCTTCTCCGGCTGCACCAGGGTCAGCAAGGGATGCAGGGCGCGGTAGGTATCCCACAGCGAGAAGGTCGAGTAGTTGGTGTAGCCCTCGGCCTTGTGCACCGCATTGTCGGCGCCGCGGTACTGGCCGTCGGCATCCATGAACAGCGTCGGCCCCAGCATGGTGTGGTACAGCGCGGTGTAGGCGCTGCGGCGCGCATGTTCGGGGGCGTCGATGTCCAGCACCGACAGCGCCTTCGTCCACTCCTGCTTCGCCTGCGCACGCACACGGTCGAAGTCGAAGTCGGACACTTCCGCGTCGAGATTGGCGATGGCACCGGCCTCGCTGACCGGCGAGATCGCGACCTTGACGATCAGCGGCGCATCGAGCTTGCCGAAATCGAAGGTGCCGACCAGCTGCCGTCCCTCGATCTGTGCCCGCTGCTTCGGATCCTTCTCACCCGGAGGTGCGAAGCCCTTGTAGACGATGTCCTTCTCGGTGCTGTGCAGCTCGTGGCTGGTCAGCGGCCGCGAGAAGCGCATCGCGAAATACAGCTGGCGGCCCGCCGCCCAGCCGCGCGTTTCGCGGAAGCCGGTGACGGTGCCGTCGTCACGTACGCGCACCCGCGACCAAAGGATCTTGCCCGGGTAGTCGTACATGCTGGTGCGCATGTCCAGCAGCATCTTCGCGTCGGTGCCCTTGGGGAAGGTGTAGCGATGCACGCCGACGCGGGCGCTGGTGGTCAGCTCGGCGCGCACCTTGTAGTCGTCGAGGGTGACCGCGTAGTAGCCGGGCTCGGCCTTCTCGTCGTCATGGCGGAAGCGCGACGCATAGCCGCTGCGCGGCTTTTCCGGATCGCCGCGTTCCAGGCCGGGCTCGCCGGTGAACGGCATCACCAGGATGTCGCCCAGGTCCGAGTGGCCGGTGCCGGAGAAATGCGTATGCGAGAAACCGACGATGCTGCTGTCGTCGTAGCGGTAGCCGGCTGCCCAGCCATAGGCCTTTTCGCGCGGTTGGATGCGCGTGTCCGGACTGAGCTGGACCATGCCGAACGGCACGGTGGCACCCGGGTAGGTATGCCCTTCCCCGCCGGTACCGATGAAGGGGTCGACCGAGGCATAGGCCTTGTCGGCGGCGGACTTCGGTGTGGCGGCCGTGCCCACGCCGGAGGCGAGCATGGCAGTGGCGGCTACGGCGATCAGGAGGCGACGGTCCAGCAGGGGCATCGGCATTTGGATCGATTCAGGTGGTGACCTGATCGTAGCACCGGGTTTGCCGCGAGGCATGTTGCGGTGCGGTTGCCGGGGCGTGCGCTGGTAGAGGCCGGCCTTGGTCGGCGTTGTGCCAACCGAGGTTGGCATCTACCAGGAGCGTGGCTGTGCCAACCAAGGTTGGAACCTACCAGGAGCCGTGGCGCTGGCCTCAGCGGCTGACCGCTTCGATCCAGTGCGGCAGGTTGTAGTAGTTGGTGATGCGCGCGACCTTGCCGTCACGGATCTCGAAGAACGCCCCCGCCGGCAGCACGTACGGCTGGCCGTGCGCCTCGGGCAGGCCTTCGTCGGTGGCCAGGTACTGGCCGTTGACGGTGAACTCGGCGGCACCACGGCTGCCATCGGCACTGCCGAACACCACGATGTCGGTCAGCTGCTCGCGGTACGAACGGGCCATCTTCTGACAGAACGCACGGAACGCGTCCTTGCCGACCTCGCGACCACCCTGGTTGATGTCATGCACCACGTCGTCGGTGACCTGGGCGACGAATGCCTCGATATCGCCGCTGTTGAAGGCATCGTAGTAGGCGCGGATGACGTCGGTGGCAGTCATGGGAGGATCCTGGGGATGGGCGGGCCGTGGAGCATAGCCTATACTCACCCCCAGTATCCATGGGCGGCAACGAACGTGCGCATCACCACGCTACAGGGGCTGGCAGCAACCCCCTTCCTCGACGATCTTGCGCGCCTGCGCATCCGCGTCTTCCGCGACTTCCCGTATCTCTACGAAGGTGACCTGGCCTACGAGCGCGGCTACGCGGCAACCTATGCGGCTGCCGCCGGCAGCATCATCGTGCTGGCCCAGGACGGCGACCGCGTGGTCGGTGCGTCCACGGGAATCCCCATGCGCGAGGAAACCGCTGAGTTCCAGGCGCCGTTCCTGGGCAGCGCCTGGGACACCGACCGCATCTTCTACTTCGGCGAATCGGTGCTGCTGCCCGAGTACCGCGGCCAGGGCCTGGGCGTGCGGTTCTTCGAGGCACGCGAGGCGCACGCCCGGCAGGCCGGCTTCGACCTGTGCTGTTTCAGCGCGGTGCAGCGGCCGCTGGACCACCCGCTGCGCCCGGCCGACTACCAGCCACTGGATGCGTTCTGGCACAACCGCGGCTACGTCCATCACCCCGAGCTGAGCACGTCCTTCACCTGGCGCGACGTCGGCCACAGCGAGAAAACCGCCAAGCCGATGTCGTTCTGGCTGAAGGCGCTGACCGCATGATCCGCTTCGCTGCCAGCCAGTACGCCATCGAGCTGTTCGAGCACTGGGACGACTACGCCGCCCACCTGGACGCCCATGTGGACGAAGCCGCGGCCGCCGGTGCGCAGCTGGTGCTGCTTCCCGAGTACGCGGCGATGACCCTGACCGGCCAGCTGCGCCCGGCCGAGCGCGGCGACCTGGCCGCGTCCATCGCCGGCATCCAGCCGCTGCTGCCGCGCTGGCAGGCGCTGTGTGCGGACATCGCGCGCCGCCATCGCATCTGGTTCTGTCCGGGCTCGGCACCGGTTCTGGACGCTGATGGCCAGTACCGCAACCGCGCGTTCCTGTTCGGTCCGCAGGGCCTGCTGGGCCACCAGGACAAGCTCATCATGACCCGCTTCGAGCGCGAGGAATGGAACATCGCCGGTGGCCGCGAGGGCCTGCGCACGTTCGCCACGCCGCTGGGCACGCTGGGCATCCTGATCTGCTACGACACTGAATTCCCGATGCTGGCCCGGCAGCTGGCCGAGGCCGGCGTGGACCTGCTGCTGGCACCGAGCTGCACCGACACCGAGGCCGGCTACCACCGCGTGCGCATCGGCTCGCAGGCGCGCGCACTGGAAAACCAGATGCCGGTGCTGGTCTCGGCCACCGCGGGCATGGCCGGCTGGAGCCCGTCGGTGGATGTGAACTACGGCCGCGCGGCGATGTATGTGCCGGCCGACCGCGGCATGCCGGCCAACGGCGTGCTGTGCGAGAGCGAGTGGGTGTTCACCGAGGAAAGCCGCTGGCTGATCGGGCAGATTGATGCCGCGGCGGTATCTGCGGTGCGCCGCGAGGGCCAGGTGGCGCTGTACCGCGATTGGCCGGAGCAGTTTGCGGTGAAGGTGCAGCGGACGGCGTAGCGCCGGGCCATGCTCGGCTGACGCCTTCTGTAGAGCCGAGCCCATGCTCGGCTGGAACAGCAGTCGAGCATAGGCTCGACTCTACAAGAGCAGTCGAGCATGGCTCGGCTCTACAAGAACAGTCGAGCATGGCTCGACTCTACAAAGGCGTCACCGCGCTGGCAGGCCGTCGCTCACGCGTTCCAGCGCCTGCCGGTAGCGGCGGCTGCCAAACAGGCCGCGCTGCAGGGTCGTGCGCAACGCCTGCACCTCTTCCTCACCCGGCTGCTGCGCGCAGGCACGCTCGGCCCAGAACACCGCGCGGTCAAACTCGACCTCGCTGCGTGCGGCGTAGTACTGCGCCAGCATCCAGGCCGCCTGCGTCCACGCCTGTTCACCCCAGAACTCCAGCGTATCCAGCAGGCGCGGCAGGCGCCCCTCGGCAGGCACCTGCGTGCGCAGGTAGTACCCTGCACCCGCTACGCAGCTGCGGACGCGACGCTGCAGACGCTCGCCCCATTCTTCTTCGGTCGCCGCCAGCTCCAGGCAGCGCAGCTCGCAGGCGTTGGACAGGTGCACCAGTTCGTCCGCGCCGATGCCGGCAATGCCGCCCTCCTCCAGGCCACGGTCGTAGACCAGGCTGAGGTTGTAGAGCGCGCGGCCACTGTCCTGCTCGGCCGCACGGCGGTACCACTGGATGGCCAGCGCCGGATCGTAGGCAGGCGCGTGCTCGAAGTAGTGGTAGCCCAGCGCGGCCTGCATCTCCGGGAAGCCCAGTTCGGCACCGACCTGCGCCATGTGCAGCAGCGCAGTGTGCTGCAGCGACTCGTCGAAGGCATGGTAGACGTCGTTGAACGGGCAGTCCGCGCCCGGCGCCGGCACTACCATCAGCGCGGCCGCGTGGCGCCAGGCCGCCTCGGCCTGCGCCGCATCCGGCGTCACCCCGCACCAACCGGTGTCGCGCAGTACACCCTGCATTACCGCTGCCCAGGCCGAGTTGCGCCACTGCCGCGCCACTACCGGCGCCAGCCACTCACCCATGCCGGTTGCCGCGGCTGCATGCAGCATGCGCATCAGCTGATGATCATCGAAACCGCGCGGCACGCTCGGGTCGGCCGCCTGCGCGTAGTACGCCGCAGCCATTTCGGCGTTGTCCACGCGCGAGGCCAGCTCAGCAAGCTGCAGATGGATCCCCGTGCGCTCCAGCGCCGACTGCGGCTGCGCCAGCAGTTCCATGCCCCGCGCGAAGGCCTTCTGCACCGCGTTGCGGTCGTCGGTGTCGATGCTGTCCACGTCGATGGCATCCAGCCAGACGATCATGCGCAGCTGGTTGCGCTGCGATGCGTCGAGACCTTCGGCCAGGGGACCCTCGGCCAGCGCCAGGATCTCTTCATGGCTGCCGCCCCAGCGCGGCGTACGCAGCCGCGCGTAGGTGTCCAGCAGCGGCAGGCCGTGACCTGCGGCCTGCAGGCCCATCTGCAGCCAGGCCAGTGCCGGCTGCGGCGAAGCCTCGTCGCACTCGATCGGGTCACCCTCCTCATCCAGTTCCGGCGGCGGCGGGACCGCGGCAGACCAGGACGCAGGCATCTGCGCCGGCAGCTCCGGCAGGCGCGGCGCCTCGGCCATCCACGCGCCGAGCAGCGCCTGCATGTCGCGCCACGGGCCGGCGCCATCGGCGGGATGGAAGCCATCGTGCATCCAGTCGCTCATCCACACCGGCACACCGAACGCTGCCACGCTGCGCATCAGCTGGTGCAGCAGCGGCCAGGGCAATGGCCCGCGATCGGCCAGGGCAATGGCGTGGACGAACAACGCGGTCTGCGCGGCATGCACGCTGGACCAGGCACCCTCGCCCACCGATGACGTCCAACTCGAGCCGCGCAGATCGACGGCAATGCGGTCCCACACCAGGGCGGCCATCAGCAGCGGCGCATCAGCCTGCGGCGCCTGCCGCTGCCACACGGCCAGGGCCTGCCACAGGGCATTGATCGAAAGCGCCTGCGGCGGCGCAAGCAGGGCCAGTGAACGCGCACCGCCCTCGGCGTCGTGCGGTGCGAGGAGCTCGGGCAAGGCGGACTCGATGGCCTCGAAGCGATGGGCGAGCAGGTCATCCCAGATCGCGGGTGCGGCGTGACGCCGCGGGGATTCAGCGGAAAGCGGAGAGGTCATCGGAA
>JAFAFD010000031.1 GCA_023423675.1 Pseudomonadota bacterium
GGCCATGCCCGGCGGCTCTGGTCTGTGCCCTTGATGGGTGCCGACCGTTGGTCGGAACTGATGCCTGCGCTCGCGATGATCCACGCATGGCGTGGATCTACTGGTCGATGAACCGTCGTGGGAATTCCGACCGCAGCCGCGCCCTCACCGCCTCGACCACGTTGGCATAGCGCCGCCGCTGGATGCGATAGCCCACGTAGAAAATCAGCGGGCACACCAGCATCGGCCATGCCATCGGGCGCACCAGCATGATCGGTACCACCAGCAGGGTCAGGAGCAGCGCGAACCAGCTGCATCGACCGGTCACGCGCACCTCGCGCCGCCGCGTGTCGACCACGATCAGGCCGCGCATCAACCCGAAATAGCGCCCCTGGAAGGACGGTTCGAAGCTCTCACGGAAGGCCACGCTGCCCTCGGGCAGGGCATGGAATGCCAGGCGCAGCCATTTTTCGATGGGAAGATCGTGGTCCAGTCGGGCCAGCGACACCTGGCTGAGTTCAACCGGCGAAGCCACGACACGCTGATTGAACAGAACGATGCCGGTGCGAAAGAAAAACGGCGCCCAGAACAACAGCAGCAGGACTTCGATCAGCAACAAAGCGATCAGGGCGATGGCCATCGGTCTTCCATGAACGGGACCGGCGCATCATGCCATGGGCTACAGCCCCATCCACGCATGGCGTGGATCTACAGCGAATTGCCATCCAGCCCGAGATCCCAGGCCATGCCCAGCAGTTCACCCGCGGGCGCCGGCGGGGCAGGGCGGGCATCAGCCAGCAGCACAAGCTCCTCGATCTCCTCGCGTGCGACCGCCTCCAGCTGCTGCAGCTGTTCGCGCACGCTGGGGTTGCGCGGGCGTTCGTTGGGGTCGATCGGGGGCAGGGCGCGGATCAGGGTCATGGTGCGCGGGTCGGGGACATCCAACGGCAGGTTACAGGCAAAGGCCCCGGAATGACCGGGGCCTTGCGGGCTGCCGGAGCAGGCAGCGGACATCAGATCAGAACAGCTCGACCGTGCCGGCGCCCATGTTCTGCTGGGCCACCGGCTTGTGCGGCGGGCGCTCCCACTCGCTGCGCAGTTCGCGCAGGCGGCTGCCGGTGCGCTGCAGGGCGGTGGCGATCTCTTCGTCGAACACGCCGCCGTTACGGTGCAGCAGTTCCTGCAGGGCCACGGCTTCGCGGTTGATCGCGGTCAGGCGGTCCAGATGGGTGTGCACGCCGCCCAGGGCCTGGGTGGCGATGTCTTCGAACTGCAGGGCGCGCACGGCCTCGGCCACGCTGCCGTCGATCGAACGGGCGCACTCGGACACTTCGCGCATGCCATCGCCCAGCGAGGCATTGATCTGCGCCACGTTGTCCAGCATCGCCGCGGCTTCCTGGCGTGCTTCGCGGGAACGGTCCATGTCACGCGAGGCCATGTGCGAGACGGTCTCGCGCACCTTGGCGATGGCGTCCTTGGAGCTGTGGGCCAGCTTGCGGATCTGTTCGTTGAAGGTGGTCGAGCGCTCGGAGAGGTTGCGCACTTCGTCGGCCACCACCGCGAAGCCACGACCGGCTTCACCGGCACGGGCCGCTTCGATGGCCGCGTTCAGTGCCAGCAGGTTGGTCTGGTCGGCAATCGACTTGACGTCTTCCAGCAGGGCGAAGATGCCGTCCAGGTGCTGGGCCATCTGGTCGATGTGCTGCACGGTGGTGCTGCTCTGGCCGCTCACCTGTTCCAGCGCTTCCACCAGCTGTTCCATGCGGTGGTTGGCGTGCTGGGCGAAGCGGGCGACGTCCAGGCCTGCGTTGCCTTCGTCACCGGCGCGGTCGACGATGCGCGACAGGGCCTGGCTCTGCTGGCGCGACTTGCGGTTCATCGCATCAAAGCTGCCGCCCAGGCTGGACACGGCCTGGCGGATCAGGTCACGGGCGCGTTCGACTTCACCACGCGAACCGTCGATTTCGTTGCCGACGAAGTTGCGCAGTTCGGTCAGCAGCTGGTCCTGCTCACGCAGGACACGGGCATGTTCCGGGGAACGCTGCGCCTGGGCGCGGGTGGTCCACCACGCAAAGCCCAGCCAGCTCAGCGTCATCGTGGTCAGGATCGCCCAACGCAGGGCGGCCGGCCATTCGAAACCGATGGCGAAGGGGAGCAGCAGGGTCAAGGCCAGGGGGGCGGCCAGACGGATGAAAATGCGTGAGTACATGGACGTTCTCGGGAGGTGCACGGAGGATGTATCGGCCGTACCCCCTTTCTCTTTAACGTCGATGTGGCTTCTGGGTGCGCCGGATTTCCGACGCCTTGCCGCATCTGGGGTCAGAGCCCTTTCCGTGCCGGAAAGGGATCCGACCCCAGGCCCTCAGGCCAGCTGCCGGTCCACGGCTTCGGTCATCGCCTTGCGGCTGAGCAGGAAGTCCCAGTAGCTGCCGCCCAGCTGCCGCCAGAGCACGGCCGCACGTACGGCGGCCAGCAGCAGCGCGCGGATCTCGGCCACCACCCCGGCCTGGCCCAGGTAGTGCGGGTTGCCCTGCACCATGACGCGCGGCTTGAGGTGGCTGATGGTGTCGGCATACAGGCCGCCCAGGCTGGCCAGCACGTCCGGGTGGCCGCTGTCGCCCAGCTCGGCGGCCTGGCGCTGGGCACGCTCGATGCCCGAGGCGACCTTGTTCACGGTGGCGCCGTCCTGCACGAACCGCCGCTCCAGCTGCAGCACCGACAGCGCCAGCTTGGGCAGGATCGGGTCCTGGCCCTGGTTGCGGAAGTAGTTGTGCAGCAGGCGCAGGCCGGATTTGAGCGCGTCGCGGTCACCGAAGACCTCCTGCGGGGAGGCGGCATCGATGCGGAACACGCTGTCCACCGCGGTACGTACCGCCGCCGCGTCGGAATGGCCGGTATCGGCGATACGGCGTACCTGCTGCAGGGCCTGGGCAATGCCGGCCAGGGCCAGGACGCGGTCGTCGACAGTGAAACTCATGCAGCGATTACCTCAAAAGGAGAAGGGGTGGTGCGCAGGCGCTGTTCCAGCGGCGCATCGGTGGCGGCGATGACCGCGCCGCCCAGGCAGACGTCGCCGTCATACAGCACCAGCGACTGGCCCGGGGTCACGGCGCGCTGCGGGCGGGCGAAGGTCACCTGCACGCTGCCATCGTCCAGCACCTCGACCGTACACGGCTCGTCCGGCTGCCGGTAGCGGGTCTGGGCGGTGCACTCGAAGCGGCGGGCCGGCGGGGCCCCGGCAATCCAGTGCGCGGTTTCCGAGCGCAGGCGGTCGGACAGCATCCACTTGCTGTCCCGGTCCTGGTCCACGTACAGCACGTTGCTGGCCACGTCCTTGCCGACCACGTACCACGGCGCCGCGGGGCGGCCGCGTACGCCGCCGATGTTCAGGCCCTCGCGCTGGCCCAGGGTGAAATAGAACACGCCCGGGTGCTCGGCGATGACGCTGCCGTCGGCCGGGTCGAGGATCTGGCCGGTCTTCGCCGGCAGGTAGCGGCCGAGGAACTCGCGGAAGTCACGCTCGCCGATGAAGCAGATGCCGGTCGAATCCTTCTTGGCATGGGTCGGCAGGCTGACGTCGCGGGCGATCCGGCGCAGGTCGCTCTTTTCCAGGTCGCCAATCGGGAACAGGGTGGCGGCCAGCTGTTCCTGCCCCAGCTGGTGCAGGAAGTAGCTCTGGTCCTTGGACCGGTCGGCGCCACGCAGCAGCAGCCACTGCTGGCCGCGCTGGGCGACCCGCGCGTAGTGGCCGGTGGCGATGCGCTCGGCCCCCAGTTCGCGGGCGGCGTCCAGGAAGTGTTTGAACTTCACTTCGCGGTTGCACAGCACGTCCGGGTTGGGCGTGCGGCCGGCGGCGTACTCGGCCAGGAAGTGCTCGAACACGCCCTGCCAGTACTCGCTGGAAAAATCGCGGAAGTGGAACGGGATGCCGAGCAGGCCGCAGACGGCCACCGCGTCGCGGCGGTCATCCTCGGCACGGCAGTCGCCGCTGCCATCGTCGGCCCAGTTCTGCATGAACAGGCCGGCCACGGCCTCGCCCTGCTGCACCAGGCGCCAGGCGGCCACGGACGAATCCACGCCGCCGGACACGCCGACCATCACCCGAGGGCTGCTCATGCGACCTCCTGAACCAGGGAAAGCGGATGGCGCTGGCCGGCCAGGTAGTCGGCCACCACCTGCCAGACCAGCGGGCTGCGCAGGCGCGGCCCGGCGGCCTGCAGCTCGGCCGGGTCCAGCCACAGGGCGCGGTCGATGCCGGTATCCAGCGGCTGCTCGGGGTCGTGCGAGAGCGGGCGGGCGGCGTAGCAGAAGCGCAGGAACGCCGTGCCGTCAGGCGCGGTCCACTGGTAGCAGCCGATGAAGGCGGTCAGTTCCACCGTCCAGCCGGTTTCCTCGCGCGTCTCGCGCAGGGCGGCGGCGGCCAGGCTCTCGCCCGGTTCCAGGTGGCCGGCGGGCTGGTTCAGCACCTGCCGCCCCTCGATGGTTTCTTCCACCAGCAACACGCTGCCACCGTCGACCACGACCGTGGCGACGGTGGCATGCGGTGCCCAGCGTGGGTCCTGCACAGCGTTCAACTCAGAGGTCGTCCTTCTTGGTCAGCTCCAGCTCCATCGCATCGGCGGTACGGATGGCCGCATCAATGGCGTCGCTGAGCTGGTCGGTAGTGGCATCGGCATCGATCTTCACCACGAACATGGCGGTCTTGTCCTGCTTCACCCAGCCGCCCATCTTGGCGTCCTGGGAGTCTTCCAGCATGCGGTTGGCCACGGCTTCGGGGAACTGCGCGGTCTTGGACACATAGCCCGGCGACCAGATCTCACGGATGTTGTGGCTGCCGAAGTCCTCCACGGCCGAACGCACGTAGACGATCTGGGTGCGATCGCCTTCCACGTCGAACACCATCTGGTAATCGCCGTCCTCGTCCACCTCGTAGGTGTAGCCCAGCTTTTCCAGGTGGCGGGCGATGGCGGCGTCGGCCTTGCTGCTCTCTGCGGCGGTCGCGGCACCGGCACTGCCGGCGGCGGCCAGGGCGAACAGCAGGGCAGGCAGAAGGGTCCTTTTCATGAAAATCCTGTGAAACGTGGGGGACAGGCGTTGATTGTGACGGCGGCCGTGCGTGCCGTCCATTCCGCGGCGGGCCGACGCAGGACCGTCGCACCCTCTATAATGTCCAGATGCCCCGCGAGTCTTCCCCCGAATCCCATCACGATCACGGTATTGCCGTGGAGCCCGCGCGCCCGGAAGTGGCGCCGCCGCCGTTCTACCAGGTCATGATCCTCAACGACGACTACACCCCGATGGATTTCGTGGTGGACGTCCTGCAGCAGTTCTTCAGCATGGACCTGGACAAGGCCACGCAGGTGATGCTGCACGTCCATACCCGCGGCCGCGGTGTCTGCGGGGTCTTCACCCGCGAAGTGGCCGAGACCAAGGTCGCCCAGGTCAATGAGTACTCGCGCATGAACCAGCATCCGCTGCTGTGCACGATGGAAAAGGCCTGACCCCGGCGCATCGCCGGTAATCCGCACTGTTCCAGCCATGGCCGTTCTCTGGCCCCGTCTGCGTGCTCACGTTCAATCCGCCTGCCTTGCCTGCAAAGAACCCGGGCGGGGCGCGTTGCGGGTCATCACGTGGCAATCGCTGGTGGCTCGGGTAGGGTTCGCCGAAGCTCCGGCGGGCGCCCCGGGCGTGAACGATGATCAAGCAATCCGCACTGCTAACGCCATCTGAACGCAGCAATCCGCTAGGGTGATGGAAATCGCGTAGTCAGGCCGCATATTGTCCCCATCTGCCGCCGGAGTAATCCATGTTCAGCAAAGACCTCGAACACACCATCGGCCAGTGCTATAAGCGTGCCCGTGAGGCCCGGCATGAATTCATGACGGTCGAACACCTGCTGCTGGCACTGCTCGACAACCCGTCTGCCCAGGCCGTGCTCAAGGCCTGCGGCGCCGACGCCGAGCGCCTGCGCCAGGAGCTGGAGCAGGCCATCGAGGCCTCCGTGTCCCGCCTGGCCGAAGACGACGGCCGCGATACCCAGCCGACCCTGGGCTTCCAGCGCGTGCTGCAGCGGGCCGTGTACCACGTGCAGTCCTCGGGCAAGAAGGAGGTCACCGGCGCCAACGTGCTGGTGGCCATCTTCGGCGAAAAGGACTCCCACGCCGTCTATTACCTCAACCAGCAGGATGTCACCCGGATGGACGTGGTCAATTACCTGTCCCATGGCATCGCCAAGCTGGGCGAGGAGGGCGAGCAGCCGTCTTCCCCCGAGGGCGAGGGCCGCATGGAGGGTGGGGACGGTGAGCCCAAGGGCGATGCCCTGACCGAATTCGCCAGCAACCTCAACGAACAGGCCCGGGCCGGTCGCATCGACCCGCTGGTCGGCCGTGCCGACGAGATCGAGCGGACCATTCAGGTCCTGTGCCGCCGCCGCAAGAACAACCCGCTGTACGTGGGTGAGGCCGGCGTGGGCAAGACCGCCATTGCCGAGGGCCTGGCCCGCCGCATCGTCGAAGGCTCCGTGCCGGATGTGCTGGCCGATGCCGTCATCTACTCGCTTGACCTGGGCGCCCTGGTGGCTGGCACCAAGTACCGCGGCGATTTCGAGAAGCGCCTGAAGGGCGTGCTGACCGCGCTGAAGAAGGTGCCCAACGCGGTGCTGTTCATCGACGAGATCCACACCATCATCGGTGCCGGTTCGGCGTCGGGCGGCACCATGGACGCCTCCAACCTGATCAAGCCGGCCCTGGCGTCGGGCGAGCTGCGCTGCATCGGCTCGACCACCTTCCAGGAATACCGGGGCATCTTCGAGAAGGACCGTGCCTTGGCACGGCGCTTCCAGAAAATCGACATCGTCGAACCCACCGTAGGTGAGACCTACGAGATCCTGCAGGGCCTCAAGAGCAAGTACGAGGCCCATCATGGCGTGACCTATTCGGACGAGGCGCTGCAGGCTGCGGTGGACCTGTCGGTGAAGCACATTGCCGACCGCCTGCTGCCCGACAAGGCCATCGATGTCATCGATGAGGCCGGCGCACGCCAGCGCCTGCTGCCCGAAGGTGAGCGCAAAGAGCTGATCGACATCGAGGAAGTCGAAGCGATCATCGCCAAGATGGCGCGGATCCCGGCCAAGCAGGTCACTGCCAGCGACAAGGACGTGCTGCAGCACCTGGAGCGCAACCTGAAGATGGTGATCTTCGGTCAGGACCCGGCCATCGGCACCCTGGCCTCGGCCATCAAGCTGGCCCGCTCAGGCCTGGGCAACCCGGACAAGCCGATCGGCAACTTCCTGTTCGCCGGCCCCACCGGCGTGGGCAAGACCGAGGTGACCAAGCAGCTGGCGCTGCAGTTGGGCATCGAGCTGGTCCGCTTCGACATGTCTGAGTACATGGAGCCGCATTCGATCAGCCGCCTGATCGGCGCGCCCCCGGGCTACGTCGGCTTCGATCAGGGCGGCCTGCTGACCGAGAAAATCGTCAAGACGCCGCACTGCGTGCTGCTGCTGGATGAAATCGAGAAGGCTCACCCGGATATCTTCAACATCCTGTTGCAGGTGATGGACCGCGGCGTGCTGACCGATACCAACGGCCGCGAAGCCAACTTCAAGAACGTGGTGCTGGTGATGACCACCAATGCCGGCGCGGCGCAGGCCTCGCGGCGTTCGATCGGCTTCACCAAGCAGGACCATGCCACCGACGCGATGGAAACCATCCGCCGCAGCTTCACCCCGGAATTCCGCAACCGCCTCGACGCGGTGGTGCAGTTCCAGCCGCTGAGCTTCGAGCACATCCTGCGCGTGGTCGACAAGTTCCTGATCGAGCTGGAGATGCTGCTGCAGGAAAAGCACGTCAGCCTGTCGGCCACCCCGACCGCGCGCGACTGGCTGGCCCACCACGGCTTCGACCCGCTGATGGGTGCCCGCCCGATGGCGCGCATGATCCAGGACAAGATCAAGCGTCCGCTGGCCGACGAACTGCTGTTCGGCAAGCTGGTCGATGGCGGTCGCGTCAGCATCGACGTGCGCGACGACGAGCTGGTTGTCGAGAGCCACGCCGAACCGGAGCGCCTGCTGCCGGCAACGGTGGAGTAAGGGCGTGGGTTGATGGATGTTGCAGGACAAGGGCGGCTTCGGCCGCCCTTGTTGTATCTGCTTGTCGCGCACGGCCTTGCATGTGCAGGTGATCAAGGCAAACGTCTGCCGTACAGCGATACGGAAGTCATCTTGTATCGCGTAACGATACGGGATACAGTCTTGATTCTGAGTTTCCGACACAAGGGCCTCGAGCGGCTCTACACCACCGGTTCGACCCGGGGTGTTCGCCAGAGCCACGCTGGCAGGCTGTTGTTGATTCTTTCAATCCTTGATGCCGCTTCCGGGCCTCAGGATCCTGTGATGCCAGGCCTGCGGCTGCATGGGCTCAGGGGCGCCTTGAAAGGTCATTGGTACGTGTGGGTCAACGGGAATTGGCGGATCACGTTTCAATTCGTCGGTGGCGATGTCGAGTTACTGGACTATCACGACTATCACTGAGAACCGCATGATCCATCACCATCCCCATCCTGGCGAAACGCTGAAGGCCATGGTGTTTGACCCGGCCTCGCTATCCGTCACTGAGGCTGCCGACCGCTTGGCGATGTCGCGCGTGGCGCTTTCCCGCGTCATCAACGGTAAGGCGGGCATAAGTCCGGACCTCGCCATCCGCCTGGAAATGGCGGGCGTGAGTACGGCTGTGTTCTGGATGGGGTTGCAGTCGAATTACGATCTCTGGCTTGCGCGGCAGCGCGAGCAGCCGACAGTGCAGTCGCTTCTCGCCGCGCGCGAAGGCTGACATCTGCACCACCGGTTTCAACAAGGGCGGCTTCGGCCGCCCTTGTTATATCTGCCATCAACGGCTGCGTTGGCGTGCCTTCTGCTTGAAGGCCGTCGCATCGATCGGCTCGACGCTGGCAACGGCGCAGTAACCGCCGTCGGTGCGCAGTTCGGTGCGCCCGGCGCCGCAGACCTGGCCCTGCTCGCCATCAGTCACGAACGTCAGCTTGCGCGAGTAGCCGGCCTTGCTGCAGTCATCCTTGAAGTGCACCACGTAATGGTCCTGTCCACTACGGAGCAGGATGTTGCGTGATGCGCCGGCGCGCACCAGCTGCAGGTCGCTCTCCAGCTGGATGCAGGCACCGGTTCCGGCCGGCGGAGCATCCGCGGCATGGGCGGGCGTCGCGAGGAGGGTGCCGGCAGACAGCGCCAGCGCAGCGAACAGGGTGGGCAGGGAGTGCATTTTCATGGCGGGGCAGGGGATGGCGATCCGGACTGGATCGGGTCCCACCTTGCCGCCACCGATGCGAATGCGAATCTGCCTCAAGGCGGCCTGACCGATGCCACGGTGTGTTCGGTCAGGGTGACCTCCGGCAGGGCCCGATTGCAGGCATGACAAAAGGCCAGCAAGCGAGGCTGGCCTTGTCAGGATGGCGCAGAGCGCCGACCGCTTACTTCATGCGGTAGGTGATACGACCCTTGGTCAGGTCGTACGGGGTCATTTCAACCTTGACCCGGTCACCGGTGAGGATGCGGATGTAGTTCTTGCGCATGCGGCCGGAGATGTGGGCGATGATTTCGTGCCCATTTTCCAGACGAACGCGGAAAGTGGTGTTCGGCAGCGTCTCGCTGACGGTGCCCTCGAACTCGATGGAATCGTCTTTCGACATGTAGTCCTGTGCGGTTCAGAAAACGGCCACGCTGGGCCTAAGGCGCAGTATTTTACGCGCCCTTCGTCCAGCTTGCAAAGATCTGGTTAATTCCCCGCAAGATCCCGGGCCGACAGGCGGCCGACGGACTGGGTCCAAGGGCCTTCACGGCCCTCTTCGCGCACCGCTTGGCGGACATGCTGCAGGAATTCCTCGCGCGGCAGGTGAACGGCCCCCATCCGCAGCAGGTGCGGGTTCTCCACCTGGGCATCCACCAGCGGCCAGCCCCAGCGGTGCAGGGTCGCGGCCAGCGCCGCCAAGGCGATCTTGGAACCGCCGCTGGCGCCGCTGAACATGCTTTCGCCGAAGAACATCCGGCCGATGGCCACCCCGTAGATGCCGCCGACCAAGGTCTGCTGGTCCCAGACCTCGAACGAGTGGGCGAAGCCGAGATCGTGCAGGTGGCTGTACGCGTCCACCATCTCCGGACTGATCCAGGTGCCGTCCTGGCCCGGGCGAGGTGCGGCGGCGCAAGCCCGCATCACCCGATTGAAAGCGGTATCGGCGGTCACTTCCCAGGTGCTGGCGCGCAACTGGCGGCGGAAGCGGCTGGACAGGTGCACGCCATCGGTGCGGAAGACCATGCGCGGATCGGGCGACCACCACAGGATCGGCTCGCCCTCGCTGAACCACGGAAAGATGCCGCCGGCATAGGCGTTGAGCAGCCGCAACGGATGCAGGTCGCCCCCCACCGCCAGCAGCCCGTCGGGTTTGCGCAGCGCGGTTTCGGCTGGCGGGAAGGGCGAATCCGGCGCATCGGCCAGGCGCCAGGGCAGCGGGCGGGTCATGCGGGCATTGTAGCGACCGCCGCACCGGTAGCGCCGGGCCATGCCGGGCGGCAGGTTGAGATGCCAACCTTGGCTGGCGCGTCATCCGCCCGCGCGGAACGGGCTGTGCCCCATCAACTCCTGTCGGTACCGGCGCACGTCGCGCCGTTCCTGTCGGCACCACTCCTGCAATGCCTCGGCAAAATCCGCATCGGCCACCCAATGCCGGCTGCGCACCAGCGTAGGCAGGAATCCCCGCGCCAGTTTGTGCTCGCCTTGTGCGCCCGGCTCGAAGCGCGCCAGCCCCTCGCGCAGGCAGTACTCGATGCCCTGGTAGTAACACGCCTCGAAGTGCAGGCCGGGCAGGGTGGCGCCGCCCCAGTAGCGGCCGTACAGCGTGTCGCCTCCGCGCAGGCACAGCGCACCGGCAATCGGCTCGCCCTCCAGTTCGGCCAGGAACAGCACCAGCCCGCGTCCCATCAAAATCGCCAGGTGGCGCAGGAAAGCTTCGGTCAGCGCCGGCGCGTTGCCGTACTCGAGGAAGGTCTGCAGGTAGAAGCGGTACATCGCCTGCAGGTCGGCACGGCTGGCCTCATCGCCGTGCACCACCCGGAAGCTGATGCCCTGGCGGGCGACCTTGGCGCGTTCCTGGCGGATGTTCTTGCGGCGCTTGTGATCCATCGCGCCAAGGAACTGCTCGAACGTGGTCCAGTCGCCCGGGTTCTGCCATTGGAACTGCACATCCTCGCGCAGCAGCCAGTCATCGCTGAAGGCCTGGTCGTCGTCGGTGGTGTGGAAATTGATGTGCGCCGAGGACACATCGAGCCCGGGCAGCTGCTCGCGAAGCGCTGACAGCAGCGCAGGCCGGTCTGAAACGTGACGGGTCAGCAGGCGCGGCCCGGTCACCGGCGAATAGGGCACGGCACCCAGCCACTTCGGGTAGTAGTCGCGACCATGCCGCGCGTAAGCGTTGGCCCATGCATGGTCGAACACGAACTCGCCATGGGAGTTGGTCTTCAGGTACCCGGGGATGGCGCCGATCAGGGTGCCGCCGTCCCACAGGGTGAAATGCTGCGGCTGCCAGCCCCAGTCGTCGCGCAGGCAGCCGTGGGCTTCCAGTCCGGACAGGAAGGCGTGGCTGACGAAGGGATTGCGGCCGTCGTGCAGCGCATCCCAGTCGGTGGCGGGAATGGCCTGCAGGGAGTCGAGGAAGCGGGCGGAAGGCATGGGGGAAAGGAAAGGGCAGGTCGTGTGCGAACGGGACTGGCGGAATCGGGCTGGTCTGTTTCGGGGCCGGCGTGAGGAAAGTTGGAAATCTACGATTGTGCATGGCTGGTGGAGGACCGCAGGCGTGGTACCGCGCACGGTGTGGGGGTGCCGCAGGAGCGGCGCATCCACTTCATGCGAGGAGTAGTCATGATGATCCGGAATTCCCAGCGGATCGCCCTTCCTCTCCTGTTGGCAGTTTTTTGGAAGTGTAGTCGTCCCCTGCCTTGCTCAGGCTACCGATTCCCTTGGCATCGCCCGGCGTGATGCCGAGCTCGACAACCTGCTGACCCAGAAGGCGCGCGATCTTTTTGAGCGCGTCAAGCTGGTGGATGGTCAGGCGCGAAGCCGTCGGGTTGATGTCGCTGCTGATATCGACAAGGGCGTCGTAACGATCTCGCTGGATCGATCATTCCTTCCTGACAACCATGGGCCGTCGTATGAGGACCAGACCAGCGAAATCAACTTCGGGCTTCTACACTGGGCCGAGCAGGTGGCGCCCTTTCATCGTGTCATCCATCTGTACGACGGAAAGCCCGCTGAGTACTACTTTCCTCAGGTCAAGGCCGCAGACGATGCGGCTAGAGAGGCAGGGGAGGAGCGGCGGCGGCAAGGCGGAAAGGCTTACTCGGGAAAGGGTGAGAGAAAGGATTGGGTGGGTCGGGCAGCAAGCTGCGATGACGGAACAACGATTGGTGAGCCAAAAAAAACGGGCGCTTTCCAGTCTGTGTAAAAACTGAAAGCGGCTCCCCGGCGTAGCCCCCACAATGCCCGCAACGTACGTTGCGGGCATTGTCTTATGCGCTATGTGTCAGGGCAGGATCGGGATCAGACGGCGTTGTTCCCTCTTTCGCTGGAGGAGCTGATGCCAGCCGATCACCCTTGCCGGGTCATCGAGACTTTCGTGGGGATTCTGGACCTGGCCGAGTTGGGCTTTACCCATGCCCGATTGGGCAAGACCGGCCGCCCGCCTCATGATCCAGCAGACCTGCTCAAGCTGTATCTCTATGGATACCTCAACCAGGTGCGCTCCTCTCGCCGTTTGGAGCGCGAGTGCCAGCGCAATGTCGAGCTGATGTGGCTGCTTGGCCGGCTTGCTCCTGACCACAAAACCATCGCCAATTTTCGCCGCCACAACGGCGTGGCACTGCAGCGGGCAGGGGCTGGGCTGGTGAGGTTCTGCCAGCGCACCGGCCTGGTCAAAGGCCAGTGGGTGGCCATTGATGGGTCCAAGTTCCAGGCGGTGGCCAGCGGCAAAGCGGTGGTGCGTGCGGCAGATGTGGAGCCCAGGCTGGCGCGCCTGGAGGAACGTATCGCCCACTATCTGGCCCAGCTGGATGCGGCAGACGGCCAGGAGAGCGACTCACCGATCGACCGCAGCAAGGTGCAGGATGCCCTGGAACAGCTGCGTCAGCGCCGCGAGGCACTGATCGAAACTGGCCGCGAACTGGCAGACGAAAAACGGGCGCACGTGGTAACCAGCGAACCCGATGCCCGGGTCATGAGGGGCGTGGGCCCGGGCTACAACCTGCAGACGGTTGTAGACGGCCACAGCGCGATGATCGTCGCCCACGCACTGATCAACGAAGCCACTGACAACCGGCAGCTGCAACCGATGGCCGAGCTCGCTGCGCAGGCGCTACAGGTGAAGACTCTGGATGTACTGGCTGACGCGGGTTACTCCAATGGAGCCCAGGCCGCGGCCTTGGAGGCGCAGGCGCTGCTGGCCCATGTGCCTGCAAACCGGGCGGTCAACAACCAGGGCGATGGCACGCTGCTGCCGCACACCGCCTTCAGCTACGACCCGCAGGCCGACGTCATGAGCTGTCCGCAGGGCAAAACGCTGACGCGCAAACAATTAG
>JAFAFD010000088.1 GCA_023423675.1 Pseudomonadota bacterium
CGGCCGACGGCATCGGGATATGCAGGAAGAAACCGATCCTGCAGCCGATGCCGCGCTCGCGCAGCATCGCGCCCAGCGGAATCAGGTGGTAATCGTGGATCCAGACGATGTCGTCCTCGCGCAGCAGCGGCGCGAGCTTGTCGGCGAACAGCGCATTGACCTTGTGGTAGGTCTCGCGGGTGCCGCGATCGTAATCGACCAGGTCCAGCCGGAAGTGCAGCAACGGCCACAGCGTGCGGTTGGAGAAGCCGTTGTAGTAGCCATCCACATCGCGCTTGGCCAGGTCCATGGTGACGTACTCGATGTCACCGTCCTTCTGCTGGTGCAGCGTGCCGCTGGCATCCTTCACATTCTTGCCGCTCCAGCCGAACCACATGCCGCCGCGCTCCTTCAGCGCGGCCAGCAGGCCCACGGCGAGGCCGCCGGCGCGGCTTTCACCGGGTACGGCGACCCGGTTGGAGACAACCACAAGACGGCTCACGAGGCCTCCTGCCAGGAACGCGACAGGCGCATGGCGGCGGTGATCAGGCCGACGTGCGAATAGGTCTGCGGGAAGTTGCCCCAGGCTTCGCCACCATCGAAGGCCAGATCCTCGGAGAGCAGCCCGAGGTGGTTGCGCTGGTTCAGCAGCAGCTCGAACATCTCGCGTGCTTCGTCCATGCGGCCGATCGCTGCCAGTGCGTCGATGTACCAGAAGGTGCAGATGGTGAAGCTGGTTTCCGGTTCGCCGAAATCATCCGGCGCCACGTAGCGGTACAGCGAATTGCCGTGCTTGAGATCGCGGCCGATGGCTTCGACGGTGGCGATGAAGCGCGCGTCCAGCGCATCGATGAAGCCGATGTCGGCCAGCAGCAGCAACGAGGCATCCAGACGGTGGCCGTCAAACGTATCGGTGAAGTGGCCGAGCTCTTCGCTCCACGCCTTTTCCATGATGCGTGCGTGGATGGTGTCGGCACGCTCGCGCCAGTAGTTCGCGCGGTCATCGAGCTTGAGGCGAACGGCGATCTTGCACAGGCGGTCACAGGCCGCCCAGCACATCGCGCTGGTGTAGGTATGCACTTCGGTGCGACCGCGGAATTCCCACAGGCCGGCATCGGGAACGTCGTGCAGGGCGAACGCCTGCTCGCCCAGCGGTTCCAGGCGCGCGAAGGTGTGCGCATCGCCCGGATCCTGCAGGCGGCGGTCGAAGAACAGCTGGGTCGATGCCAGGACCACGCTGCCGTAGACATCGTGCTGGCGCTGCACCCAGGCCAGATTGCCGCGGCGCACCGGGCCCATGCCACGGTAGCCGGACAGGCTGGGCACTTCGTCCTCGTCCAGCTTGGCCTCGAAGCCGATGCCGTACAGCGGCTGCAGCGTGCCGTCGGTGGTGGCCAGGTTGAAAATGTAGCCGAGGAACTGTTCCATCGTGCGAGTGGCGCCGAGGCGGTTCAGCGCACGCACCACGAAGGCCGCATCACGCAGCCAGCAGTAGCGGTAATCCCAGTTGCGCACGCTGCCGGGCGCTTCGGGAATGGAGGTGGTCATCGCGGCGATGATCGCGCCGCTGTCCTCGTACTGGCACAGCTTGAGGGTGATCGCGCTGCGGATGACCGCGTCCTGCCACTCCAGCGGGATGGACAGGTAGCGCACCCATTCGCGCCAGTAATCGCGGGTGCGCTGGAAGGCTTCCTGCACGTAGCCGCTGATGGAGCGGTTGAGCGATTCATCCACGCCCAGGATCAGGTGGATGGGGTGGTTGAGCACGAACGGCAGGCCTTCGCGCACCATGCGCACGGGCACGTCGGTGGTCAGGCGCAGCACGTGCTCGGGCAGGATCCAGCGCACGTGGTTGCTGCCCCAGGTCGATTCGGGCACGCGGGCGCCCCAGTCGGCCAGCGGCCGCGCCAGCACGGTGATGCGCGGGCTGCCGGTCAGCGGGCGTACCTGGCGGATCAGGCTGACCGGCCGGTAGAAGCGGTCGTTCTGCCGCCAGCGCGGGGCGAAATCGAGGATTTCCAGCGAGCCGCCGTGGCTGTCATGCAACACGGTGCGCAGGATCGCGGTGTTGGTCAGGTATTCCTGCTCGCTGCGGGCGAAGTCCTCCAGCTCGATGGCGAAGTCGCCGCCGGTCTGCTGGTTGGGGCCGAGCAGGGCACAGAAGGTGGGATCGCCGTCGAAGGTGGGCAGGCAGCTCCAGACAACGCGGGCATGTTTGTCGACCAGGGCGCCGAAGCTGCCGTTGCCGACCACGCCCAGATCAAGATCGGGTTGGGTCATCACGCGGTACATCTCGGTTGCGGCCGTGGGGTGGCCGGGTCAATACGCATTCTCACGCAGCCAGGCGTGCACGCTGCGTATGTCAGGCAGCGCGAACACCGCCGCGCTGGGTTCACGTTCGCCGATCAGCACGCTCCAGCCGTGCTGTCCGTTGGCGGCCTCGAAACCGAACTCATCGGTGAGGTCATCACCAAGGAACACGGGCAAGCGGCCACGGAAGGGCAGGTACTGCATCAGCCGACGCACGGCGCGGCCCTTGTCGGTGCCGACGGGCACGAATTCAATCACGTGGTCACCGGGTTGCAGCCGATAGCTTGGCCGGCCGCGGGCATGGCGTTCGGCGAAGGTACGAACCTCGTTGGCGGCATGTGGCGCACCCCGCCAGTGCAGCGCGAGGCCAGCGCCTTTTTCTTCCACGAGTACGCCGGGGTAACCATGGGCGAAGCGCATCGCTTGCTGGTGCAGGGCATGCAGCCATTCGGCGGTGTCATCGTCCTGTTCTTCACGCAGCACGCGCCCGTCCTCGCCACGCAGTTCGTGGCCGTGCAGGCCGGCGGCCGGCAGCTGCAGGGGAGCGAACAGCTGGTCCAGCTGTTCCAGTGGGCGGCCACTGACGAGGGCGACCGCGCCTTCGAGGCGGTCGCTGATTCGGCCGATGGCTTCACGCACATCCGGCAGGAGCTGCACGGCGTCAGGGCGCGCAGCGAATTCTATGAGGGTGCCGTCGACATCGAGGAACAACGCACAGGCGTCGTCCAGCAATGGCGGTGGCGGACGCAGGGGGAGCGGTTCAGCCATACCGACCAGCTTGCCAGCAGCGGCGTGTAGGGCAGGTCGAGGTGGGGCGACAACTCGTCGGGGATGCCGATCATCGTTCGGGGGGAGCCGACCACTGCCAACCGGTTGGTGCCGACCGTTGGGCGTCACGGAAGGGCAGTGCGGACCAGGGGGCCGCACCCACCAGAAGAGGTGGGTTTCGCAGTGACCA
>JAFAFD010000112.1 GCA_023423675.1 Pseudomonadota bacterium
CATCCGCAGCAGCATCGACATCGATCTGCAGCGAACGCTGGAAGAGCGGCTGGACAGTTATTTTTCGACGCTGCCCGAACGCACCTCCGCCGCGCTGCTGGTGGTGGACAACGCGACGCTGCAGGCACGTGCCTATGTGGGCACGCTGAACTTCGGCGACCGCCAGCGGCTGGGCCACGTGGACATGGTGCAGGCCTGGCGCTCGCCGGGTTCGACGTTGAAGCCATTCCTCTACGCCATGGCGCTGGATGATGGCCTGATCCATTCCGAAAGCCTGCTGGTGGATGCCCCACGGGGATTCGGTGGTTACCGTCCAGGCAACTTCGACGCCGCTTTCAACGGACCGGTGAGTGCGGCAACGGCACTGCGGCTGTCGCTGAACGTCCCTGCGGTGGACCTGCTGGATCGTGTCGGGCCGGCGCGCTTCGCCGCCCGCCTGTCACACGCTGGAATTCCGCTGCGGTTTCCACGCGGCAGCGCGCCGAATCTTTCCTTGATCCTTGGCGGCACCGGAGCGCGGCTGGAGGACCTGGTCGGCGCCTTCGCCGCCTTCAACCGCAACGGCATCGCCGGGCGCGTGCGTCATGCCGAGGACGAACCGCTGGTGGAGCGCCGGCTGGCATCGCCGGGCGCGGCGTGGATCACCCGCGAGATGCTGGAGGCCAACCCGCGTCCCGGCCAGGGCATGGACACCTTCGATACCGGTGGCCGGCCGCGGGTGGCATGGAAGACCGGAACCAGCTACGGCTTCCGCGATGCCTGGGCCATCGGCAGCACCCGCCAGCATACGGTCGGGGTGTGGGTGGGGCGGCCCGATGGCACGCCGCTGCCGGGCCAGTACGGAGCGGTCACGGCATTGCCGCTGATGTTCGAAGTGGTCGACAGCCTGCCGCGCACCCGTGCGACAGCGGTGTCGATGCCGCCCAGCGTGAGCCGCACCGATATCTGCTGGCCGACCGGCGAGCGCGCCGACGAGCTGCCGCCTGCGCTCTGCCAGCGTCGCTTCGCCGCCTGGCTGCTGGATGGCAACGTGCCACCGACCTTCGCCGAGCGCGACGCGCGCCGCTGGCAGCCCGGCCGCCTGCGCTACCAGGTGGATGCACGCAGCGGCCAACGCCTGTCGGCGGACTGCAGCGCGCCGCATGAAAGGGTCGAGCGCGAGATCGCGCGGTGGCCGGCACTGGTGTCGCCGTGGTTGCCGCAGGCGTCGCGCGATGCCTCGCGGTTGCCGCCGCTGGCAGCCAATTGCCGCGATGATGGCCGCCAGGGCAGCATTTCCCTGCATATCGACGGCCTGGACGATGGCGCGACCGTAGCGCGTGCACCGGGCGCTGCCCAAGGCGTGCGCCTGCAACTACGCGCGCTGGGCAGCGACCAGGACGTGGACTGGCTGCTGGATGGCCGCTGGCTGGCAAGGACGCGCGGCACGCAGTCCTTCAGCCAGCGTTTCGAAAAACCGGGCGAGCACCTGCTTGCCGCGCTGGCCAGCGATGGCGCCTGGACCCAGGTGAGGTTCCGCGTGCTGCGGTAACCGGGATGCCATGGCAGCGATGGCCGTTGTTCGCGATGGCGTTGCGTGCCCGCTCAACCGATCCAGCCATCGAGCAGATCGGCGAACTCGTCGGCATGCTCTTCTTCCTGGGCCAGGATCTCTTCCAGGATGCGCTTGGTGGTGGTGTCCTTGTCGCCGATGAAGTTGATCATCTCGCGGTAACTGTCAATGGCGATGCGCTCGGCCACCAGGTTCTCGCGCACCATGTCGCGCAGGTCGCTGCCTTCCTTGTACTCGGCATGCGAGCGCGCGGTCAGCGTGTCCGGATTGAAGTCCGGCTCGCCGCCCAGCTGCACGATGCGCTCGGCCAGCTTGCCGGCGTGGTCCTGCTCCTGATGTGCGTGTTCGAGGAACTCGGCCTTGACCGCATCGGCCAGCATGCCCTTGGCCATGTAGTAGTGGCGGTAGTAGCGCAGCACGCAGACGTATTCAGTGGCAAGGGCATCGTTGAGCAGCTTGATGACCTCCTCGCGGTCCGCGCTGTAGCTCTCGGTGATGGCACCATCCTCGATATTCCGGCGCGCGCGTTCACGCAGGGTTTCACGATCGGTGATGCCATCGGGCTTTGCGGAGTGGGGCTGGTTGGCTGGCTTTTTGGACATGGCTGGCCGGTTTCCTTTTATCTGTGGGGGGGCAAACGTGGAGGGGATCAAACGGGGAGGTGTTCGAGTACATGCTCGGCCGAGGACACCTCGAACTGGCCAGGCGCCTCGATCCAGGCGGCGCGGACCACGCCGTCGTCGACGTACAGGGCGAAGCGACGCGAACGGATGCCCATGCCCGAGGCGCTGGCATCCAGCTCCAGGCCCAGTGCACGGGTCAGTTCGGCATTGCCGTCGGACAGCATCAGCAGGCCTTCCGGCACGTGCTGGTCGGCGGCCCAGGCTTTCATCACGAAGGGATCGTTGACCGCCATGCAGTACACGTCGATGCCGCGCTGGCGGAACGCCGCGAACTTCTCGACGAAGCCGGGCAGATGGCGGGCGGAGCAGGTCGGGGTGAAGGCGCCGGGCACGGCGAACAGAACCACTTTGCGTCCTTCGAACAGCGCATGGGTGTCCAGCGTTTCGATGCCCTCGCCGATGCGCTTGAGGGTCACTTCCGGGAGATGGTCGCCGACGTGGATGGTCATGGGAACTCCTTGCTGCAGGTAGGCTAGTGGGGCAGATGGGACGGTGGCGTCAAGACATTGGAAACCGGGTGTGCCCACCCCATCCTGGGGCAGGGCACGGCAGCCGCATTGCGCTGGATCAGCCAGCGTCACCGGCGCCGCACAGGCAGCGGCGTAGCATGCCGGCGCGTAGAATGAACCCGGGGCGGCGCCACCGGCGCGGCCGAAGCAGAACGAGGTAGCTGGATGGAATTCAAGGATTACTACGCCACCCTGGGGGTGGAACCGAGTGCGGGCGAGGCCGAGATCAAGACCGCCTACCGGCGGCTGGCGCGCAAGTACCACCCGGATGTGAGCAAGGAGGCAGGCGCCGAGGACAAGTTCAAGGCCATCAACGAGGCCTACGAGGCGCTGCGCGATCCGGAAAAGCGCGCGGCCTATGACCAGCTGCGCGCGCAGGGCTACCGCCCGGGCGAGGAATTCAACGTGCCGCCGAACTACGGCGGTGCCGGTGGCTTCAATTTCGAGGAAGTGTTCGGCGGCGGTGGTGCCGGCGGCGGCTTCAGCGATTTCTTCGAAAGCCTGTTTGCGCGCCAGCGCGGCAGCCAGGGCGCCGGCCCCGGCCCGGGCTTCAGCAGCCACGGCCAAGCGCCCAACCGCGATACCCGGGCCAAGCTGTCGGTGCCGCTGGAAGCGGCCTACGGCGGCGACAGCCTGCGCATCACCGTCAACGGCAAGCAGCTGGACGTTCGCGTGCCCAAGGGCATCCGCCCGGGCCAGGTGATCCGCCTGTCAGGGCAGGGCACCCATGGCGGCAACCTGCTGCTGGAAGTGGAATACGCCGCCCACCCGCAGTTCGAGGTCGATGGCCGCAACATCCTCTACACGCTGCCGGTGACCCCGTGGCAGGCAGCGCTGGGCACCAGCATCAGCGTGCCGACCCTGGGCGGTGCGGTGGAACTGAAGATCCCGGCCGATTCCGATGCCGGCCGCAAGCTGCGCCTGCGCGGTCGCGGCCTGCCGGGCAACCCGGATGGCGACCAGATCGTGGAGCTGGAGATCGTGGCCCCGGCGGCGACCGACGAGGCGCAGAAGAAGGCGTACCGGAACCTGGCAAAGGCCTTTGGCGAAACCATTTGAAGGTAGTGCCGGCCGCTGGCCGGCGGTTTCGACATGTAGAGTCGAGCCATGCTCGACTGCCGTAACCAACAGCAGTCGAGCAT
>JAFAFD010000117.1 GCA_023423675.1 Pseudomonadota bacterium
CGCTGCCGGGCTTCATTGCGTTCTGCCCGTTCACGTCACCGGTGTAGCGGCCCTGCGCCTGCGGGTCGATCTGTTCGCGAAGCTGCCTGGTCCGCTCGAGCTCGGCCAGGCCTGGCACCTGCTGCTGCCCCAGCGTCTGCTGCATCCGTTTCAGGCTGCGCTCAGCGCCCTTCAGCTGCGACACGACGCTGGCGTTGTCCATCACCGTGGAGGAAGCGCGGTGCTGCAGGCTGGCCGACAGCAGCAGGCCTTCGCCGGCATGCAGGTTGCCCCAGCCCTCGGTGGCCAGCTCGAAGCCTTCGCCGCGCAGGACGCCGCGGGCGGTGTCCTGGTGGGCGATGAGGTAGCCCAGCTGCAGCCGGCTGTCGGCCAGTGAGCTGTGCAGGCGCGTGCGCAGCTGGCCTGGCGTGTCGTCGATCACCCACTGCTGGGTGCCGCTGCCGTCATGGGCCTGGGTGTGCAGGCCGCTGAGCACGCCGGGATGGCGGGCGTCCTCGTCAATGCCGCCGCCGAAGGGCGGGGCGACGTCGGCGTTGTACAGTTGGCCGGTAATGCGCGGCTGGTCGATATCCCCGTGCAGGAATTCAACCAGCACCTCGGCGCCCACGCGGGGCAGGAAGACGGTTCCCCAGTTGGGGCCGGCCACCCATTCGGCCACGGACACCCAGCTGCCACTGGTGTGGTCGCCGGGGGCATGGCCGGGCTGCGCGCTGCCGGTGTCGTTCAGGCCGCCCGGGTTGGGCTTGCTGCCGCGCTGCCAGCCGAACTGGATGCGCACCTGGTGTTCGCGGTTGGGATTGAGCGCGGCATCGGCCACGCCCACTACGCGCGCGGTCTGCGGGCCGTGCAGGGTCGGCCGGTCCTGCTGCAGGGCGCGTAGCGGCACGTCGGCGCCGGTGGCGATGAAACTGTTGCGGTAGGCACCGCGTTCCAGCGCGGTGTTGCCCAGCAGTTCGGCGATACCCTGGTCCAGGTTGTTCACCGCCACGTGCTGCACGGCCAGCAGCTGGAAGGTGTGGCCGGCATGGTGCGGGTGCTGGGACAGGGCAAAGGTGGCCCCTGCACCGAGCTGGCGCTCGCTGCCGGCGCCGCTGTAGAGCACCTGGCTCACGCGCAGCGCATCCAGCCGCGCCTGCGCCTCGGCGTCGTCCCAGCTGGGCTGGGCGAAGCGGCCGGCGCGCGGTTGCACGTAGACCTCCAGTGCGGGCAGGGTGCCGGCATCGGCGCTGGACTGCGCGGCGACGGCGTTGACCTGCTCGCTGTGCCAGCTGGCCACGGTGCTGGCGTTGGGCACCAGCTGCTGGCGCTCGGCGAAGGCGGTGATGCCGTCGCTGGCCTCGGCCATGTCGGCACGGTGGAAGCGGAACGTGCCGCTGTCCGGCAGCTCCGCGCCCGGCTCGAACACCACCAGGGTGTGCGCGGCCTCATCGCCCTGCGCCTGCTCGATGCGCCAGGCCAGGCCAGCTTCGGCCAGCAGCCGGGTGACGAAGGCCCAGTCGGTTTCGCGGTACTGGGTGGTGATCGCACGCACAGGCAGTTCGGCCTGCACGTCGAAGCGGAACGCCGCCTGCGGGTAGTCGCCGAAGATCTGCTCGCAGATGGCGCGGGTGTCCTGGTCCTGGAAGATCACCGCATTGCGGCGCAGGCGCAGCAGGGCGGTCCAGGGTTCGAGGATCAAGCGGTAGCGGGCCAGGCCGCCATCGCTGCCCAGCTGGGCGGCTTCGGTGCACAGGCCATGCCACTGCCGCAGCGCACCGTCAGCCTTGCGCAGCTGCAGGGTCAGCGGCTGTTCCAGCCAGGGTGCCAGGTCGAGGAAGGCATCAGTAGCCAGACAATCGATCTGCAGGCGGTTGTCGCCGCAGACCGACTCGGTGCCTTCGAAGCGCTCGACCACCAGTCCATGATCCGCGCCCTGTAGCTGGATCAGGCGGTCGCTGTGCGACAGCGAGGCGAGGGATGCAAGCTGGATAGAGCGTGGGATGTCCATTTCGTCATGCTCATGGCAGGGTGATCGTAATGTGGGCGGTGCGGTCCGGCATCTGCACAACATCCTTGTGAGCCGCCAGCTGCTGGCGCGTCTCAAGGTCCAGGTAGGTGCGCATGCCGAAGAAGGCGACGATGCCGAAGCAGCCGACCATCACCGCTGGCAACCACATCGGCACGACGCGCCGCAGACGGTGGCGCACACTGTCCGGCGGCAGCGCGTGCGGCGCAAAGCTGTGGCGCTTACCCTTCAGGAAGGCGATCTCATCGCCCAGGCGTGCTTCCAGGTACCGCAGCTTGTCGATGCCCTCCAGCCGGTACTTGCCCTCGAAACCCATTAACAAACAGCAGTGGTAGACCTCCAGGGATGGCAGCCGCACCGCGCCCTGCCGACGAAGCCCTTCCAGGCGATCAAAGAAATGCTCGCCCGCCAGGTGCTCGCCGAACATGCGCAGCTGCAGTGGGTTGCACTCCCAGGCCGCATGCATCTGTGACGATTGCGACAAGACCGCCTCGTCCACGGCTGCGCAGAAGGCGTACTTGGCGGCATGGACATCTTCAGATGCCACTCCAAGACGTACCGCGTTGCGTTCCACGTTGTCGAGGAACCGCTGTACGGTCTGCACGAATGCATCCGCATTCACCGGCAGCTGACCGCGCTTGAGCAGCAGCAGCAGATAGAATCCGTCGGACAGCAGATCCCTCAGGCTCTGCGAGGTCGTCACATCGGCCGCAGGAGCGATCTCTGCGCCACTGGTCGTCAGCGAAGGCATCGGGCCGGGGGTGGGGGGCAAGGGAGAGTTCATCACAAGGCCACCGCCACAAGCTCCATCTTCAGTTCGGCAATACCGGCCGGGACGTAGATCATCAGAGACTGCGACTTGAGCATGCGCTCATAAAGTGCACTACGCGTATCGAGTTCGAAGTAGTGGCTGCCCGGGCGCACTGGAATCGCCGCTGGCACCTGCGCTGCATGGACCAGCTTCACACCCGGCAGCGCGGACAGTACGCACTTCTCAACGTCGTCGGGCGCACCGACCTTCAACCGCACTGGAATACCCTGGATCAACTCCTGGGCCGGCATCGACGCTGATACGGAAAGATAGAACGATGCCTCGCCGTCGATACGCTGCGAGTCCAGACGCCCCCGGTAGTAAGACGGCTTGACTTCGTTGAGCGCGATCTTGAAATAGCGGGTCGAAATCACCGTGTCCAGCAGGGCACGCACGATCTGCAGCAGCGCGTGGAATGATCCTTCCGGCTGATCGTGGCGGTACATAGGCAGGTCACCCAACTGATAGGCGTTGGAAAAGGTCAGCAGTGCGCCCGCCATGCGTAGCAGTTCCTGGTGCAGGCGTTCGGGGTGCAGCTGTGGATGCTGGTGCAGATGGGCCAGTGAGCTGAAGGAGCTGTTGATGGTATGCAGCAGCCAGAATGAGGCAATGTCGCCGGAGCGGAACTCGATGATGTTCTGTGATGTCTGCCGGTGCAGGCCGTAGAGCGCGTCCACCTTGGCCTGCAGAGCATCAAGCACCGCACGAAGCTCGCGGTGCAGGAACGGTGATCCCTGCAGCTGCGCACAGGGGGGGATGAATTTGTCATCCAGCTCGAAGCCACCGCTGGACGTGCGCCGGATGCGTGCCACCGCGACCGAACTGAACGCAACCCGAGGCCGGTCGTCGGTGAGAAGCTTCACGGACTTGGAAAGATAGGAAAGCTCGGCGTCGACGGCGCCAGTGAACAGATCCCGCGTGTCCCGGTTGCTCTGGTGAAAGCGCGCAAGCGTCGTTTCATCGGGCTCGGCACAGTTGGCACCATCGTCGCGCAGCAACGGCAGAGCCAGATACACCACGGTGCTCTGGATGCCGGGGGACAGTTCCTGCAAAGAGACTGCATCGGGAAGGCTGTCATCAGCTGGCGCATCATAGGCGTCCCCGTCGGGAAATACGACGGACAGGTCCAAGGGGCGCAGCATGCCGGCAGACAAAGCATGAGGATCAAAGCGCACGCGACGCACGCCCCAGGCATAGGGATGCAGCGTCTGCGACAAGTCCTGCAGGCGCGCCTCGTGGTACGCATCCTGGCGCTGGAAGTGCTGGGGACGCAGGAACAGCCCCTCACCCCAGAGAATCTTTGACATCCGGCTTGGGTGGGGCACGTTCATTCCTTTGAGTTTCGACAGGTTTGGGCAGCGCGTGCGCCCGCACGGGCACGCTGACTGTCGATGATGCTACCCATGGAAAAAATCGAATTGCACGATCTCCGTGCAAAGTCCGTATCACTCCGATCAAAACGCATCCGGTGAATTGCTTCGGACAGGCTGGGTACAAAGCACCGCAGCAGGTTCGTTGAGAAAAGCGCGTGGGTGGATCGGCGAACGGTTTTGACGCGGCGGAAGCCCGTACGACGTGCCGGATACGACATAGGGCAGCTGAACGCGGCGCAGTGAAGTCAGCGCGCCACAGCGTTTCGAGCGGACGCCCACAGGCCGGCCTGCACGCGGAAGTGACGGGATGATGAGGCCGTTGACGCGAATCACCGCCCTGGAAAAGCTGTTTTCATGACAAGTCGTGATCAGGGTCACGCTGCCACATAAGAAAAGTTGCAGGCTTCAACAGAAATCGCACTGAAATCCATTTCCGCGTTCGCTGATGCGTATAACTACCGGCCATTGGAGAGGGTGCGGAGCGAGAAGGTTCGGCGCAGTTCGGCCTTCTCCGTAACCCCAATCTCACGAAGGATGATCATGGAAGTCAAAGAAGCAGCGAAGACTGCGTCGCGGTCGCTGGTGGCATTGCTGCTGATGTCGACAATCGCAGGGTGTGCATCGATGTCGAAGCGGCCTGAACCCGTCTCTTTTGATGCCGCGATGAGTCTCGCCGAGGCCCAGGTGGCGACCGGAGAAGCGCGGGCCGCCATTGGCGCATTTGAGCAGGCGGCTGAAGCTGATCCTGCGCGCAAGGAGCCATGGGTGCGCATCGCGCAACTGCAGTTCGATCAGGGCAGCTATGCACGTGCCATGGTCGCTGCCGATCAGGTGCTGCAGATTGATCCCGACGATCTTGTAGCCGACGGTGTGATGACCGTGGCCGGGCTCCGTCTTGCCCATCAGTCACTGACGCGCCTGCAAGGTCGTGGAGGCCTTGCGTCAGGTACCGCTCAGAAGGAGGCACAGGCGCTGGTCGATGTACTGCGCAGGACGATGGGAAGTGACGTGCTTGCGCCCGAAAAAAAGACCACGCCGCGCCGTCGCGCCGGGGGCGGGCGCGCATCGACGGGTGCAGTACCTGCGGCAAGGTCGCCGGCGCGGCCCGCATCCCGGTCCACCGGTGCTGACCCCTTCCAGAACGTCGGCAACTGATTCGACACCTGCAATCGTCAAGGAGACAGAGATGGCCAAGAAGGAGAGCACCCAGAAGCGCCTTCAGAAGATCCGCCCGCCGCGCGTTCAGCTTACGTACGACGTGGAGAAGGGTGACGCGATCGAGCAGAAGGAACTGCCGTTCGTGGTCGGCGTGATGGGCGACTTCAGCGGCAATCCGGAACAGCCGCTGCCCAAGGTCAAGGATCGCAGGTTCGTCAACGTGGACCTGGACAACTTCGATGAAGTGATGGAAGGCGTCGCGCCGCGCGCGGTCTACCGCGTGCCGAACAAGATCAGCAACGACGGCGGCGAATTCGGTGTCGAGCTGAAGTTCAACTCCATCGATGACTTCCGTCCCGAGTCCGTCGTGCAGCAGATCGAACCGCTGCGCCGCCTGCTCGAATCGCGTACCAAGCTGGCCGATCTGCGCAACAAGCTGGCTGGCAACGAGAAGCTGGAAGATCTGCTGACCGACGTGCTGAACAACACAGAGCAGCTGAAGCAGCTCGGCGCGACCAGGGAGGACTGATTGATGTCAGCCGAAGCCAGCCAACTGGCCACCCAGGCCACCGAACTGGAAGACGTCGGTCTTCTCGACCAGATTGTCGAGAAGAGCAAGGTCGCCAAGTCGCAGACCGAACACGACCGCGCCAAGGACATCATCGCCGCCCTGGCGAAGGAAGTCCTGGACGGCACCGTCGTGGTCTCCGACAACCTCAACCTGACGCTCGACGCGCGCATCGCCGAGATCGACCGGATCATCTCCGAGCAGCTCAGCGCGGTCATGCACGCCGAGTCCTTCCAGAAGCTGGAAGGCAGCTGGCGCGG
The DNA here is from genome assembly GCA_023423675.1 of Pseudomonadota bacterium. Taxonomy (GTDB): domain Bacteria; phylum Pseudomonadota; class Gammaproteobacteria; order Xanthomonadales; family Xanthomonadaceae; genus Stenotrophomonas. The sequence goes on from JAFAFD010000117.1 coordinate 6,176, forward strand.
CCTGCACTACCTGTGCCAGCAGACCTCCACCGGCCCGAACATGAAGATCAAGGTCTTCAATTCGCCGCAGAAGGACCTGGTGAAGGACTTCAAGTCCGCCATCGACTTCGACCAGAGCGCGCTGTTCAAGAAGGTCTACGAAGAAGAGTTCGGTACCTTCGGTGGTGCGCCGTTCGGCGCGCTGATCGGTGACTACTTCCTCGGCCGCCAGCCGGAGGACATGTACTTCATCGAGCAGATGTCGCACGTCGCCGCCGCCGCGCACGCGCCGTTCATCTCCGCCGCCAGTGAAGGCATGTTCGGCCTGGAGACCTTCACCGATCTAGGCAAGCCCCGCGATCTGGCCAAGGTGTTCGACACGGTCGAGTACGCGAAGTGGAAGTCGTTCCGCGAGAGCGAGGACAGCCGCTACGTCGGCCTGACCATGCCTCGCTTCCTGGGCCGTCTGCCGTACAACCCGAAGGATGGCACCACGGTCGAGGGCTTCAACTTCGTCGAAGAGATCGAAGCGGCCGACCATAGCAAGTTTCTGTGGTGCAACACCGCCTACGCCATGGGCGGGCGCCTGACCCAGGCGTTCGAGAGCTTTGGCTGGTGTGCGGCCATCCGTGGCGTGGAAGGTGGCGGTCTGGTCGAAGACCTGCCGACCCATACCTTCCGTACCGACGACGGTGAGGTGGCGCTGAAGTGCCCCACCGAGGTAGCCATCACCGACCGTCGTGAAAAGGAACTCAGTGACCTCGGCTTCATGCCGCTGGTGCACTGCAAGAACACCGACTACGCCGCGTTCTTCGGCGCCCAGTCGGCACAGAAGCCGAAGAAGTACAACACCGATTCGGCCAATGCCAACGCGATCCTGTCTGCCCAGCTGCAGTACATCTTCGCGGTCTCGCGTATCGCCCATTACCTCAAGGCGATGATGCGGGAGAAGATCGGCAGCTTCGCCTCGGCGGGGAACGTCGAGGAATTCCTGAACCGTTGGATCGCCCAGTACGTGCTGCTGGACGACAACGCTTCCCAGGAAGCCAAGGCCCAGTTCCCGCTTCGCGAGGCGTCTGTGCAGGTTTCGGAGGTGCCGGGCAAGCCCGGTGTCTACCGCGCGGTGGCCTTCATCAGGCCGCATTTCCAGCTCGATGAGCTGTCTGTCTCGTTGCGTCTGGTCGCCGAACTGCCGGCGTCCGCGAAGAAGTCGTAACGATTTGCAGTACCTGAAGCGTCCAGGGAAGTTCACCCCCCGGATTGCGGTGACGCTTATTTCAAGAGGGCGTAGCCCCCTTAACCGCCAGGCCCCCGCCTGGCACACCAAATATCACGGAAGAACGGAATTTAGGAGACCAGATATGCAACACGCTTTCCTCTCGATTGACACCATCAAGGGCGAGTCGCACGACGACAATCACAAGGACTGGATTGAAATCCAGTCGTTCTCGCAGGACCTGCTGCAGCCGCGTTCGGCCACCGCGTCGACCTCCGGCGGCACCACCGCAGCCCGCGTGAACCTGTCCCCGATCGAAATCACCAAGGCGATCGACCTCGCCTCCACGGCCCTGAACCAGGCCGCTTCCAACGGCACCACCTTCCCGAAGGCGCAGATCCAGTTCATGCGCGCTGACAAGGACGGCAACGCGATCAATTACTACATGATCGAGCTGCTGAACGTGCTGGTCCACCGCGTCACCACCACGGTGGACAAGGAAGGCATGCCGCAGGAAGTTGTTCAGTTGAGCTTCGGCGCCATCAAGTGGACTTACCAGCAGCAGAAGCCGGAAGGCGGAGTGGGTGGCAAGACCGTGGCGCAGTGGAGCGCAACCAAGAACATCCCGAACTACACCGTTTGATGTTGTGTCGCTGCGATGGCGCCTCGTGCGCCATCGCAGTCTGATCGTCCGGTGAGGGCAGGAACGGCCTTGCCTTTGCTGCACCGCTGCCGCGCGCACGGATGCCGAAACTGAGTGGATCGTCCAATGAAGGGACTCGAACCCAGCCTGCTGGAAAAACTGTTCGACGACGCGCCGAAGCAACCGGCCGGCGGGCCTGTGTTCAAGTCCGTTTCGCTCGAGCAGTACAAGGAATCCATTGCCCGCGACCTGGAGGGGCTGCTGAATTCACGGGCCGCGTTCCAGGAAGGGGACATGAAGGGATTTCCCAATTGCCGTCAATCTCTGCTGACCTACGGGCTAGCGGATTTCTCGGCGATGAGCCTGGCCAATGCGTACGATCGCGCTGCGATCTGCCGTTCACTGGAGCAGGCCGTGGCGCGCCATGAGCGTCGCCTGCGCAATGTCAATGTCCACCTGGATGCAGGCAACCAGTTTGCAGGTGGCCTGCATTTCACCATCCATGCATTGCTCGACCTGGAGCCGGCCCGCGAGCCGGTCAGCTTCGACGCGATGCTGCAGCCTTCGACCCTGCAGTACCAGGTCAGCCGCGCACGTCGTACGCAGGCCGCCTGATGCAGGATCTGCTGCCTTACTACGAACGTGAACTGGGCTACCTGCGTCGCTATGGGCGGGAGTTTGCCGAGCGCTATCCGAAGATCGCCGGACGCCTGCAGCTCTCTGCCGACGGCAGCCAGGATCCGCACGTCGAGCGCCTGATCGAAGCCTTCGCACTGCTGACCGCGCGCGTCTCCAAGCGCGTCGAGGATGACTACCCGGAGTTCACCGATGCGCTGCTGGACGTGCTGTACCCGCATTACCTACGGCCGTTCCCGTCCTGTTCCATCGCCTGCTTCGACATGGAAGGGGTGGCGTCCAAGTTGAGCGCCCCGGTGCGGGTGCCGCGCGGCACCGCCCTGCGGAGCCGTCCGGTTCGCGGCGTGCCCTGCGATTTCCGCACCGCCTATGACGTCGTGCTCGCGCCGATCGGCGTGCAGCAGGTGGTCTACCGCAGCGTGGCCGAGGCGCCGATGGCGACAGCCCTGCCGTCCGGTACCGGCGGGCAGATTTCCCTTGGTTTCCAGCTGCTGTCCGACCAGCTGGGCTTCCACCAGCTGGGCACCGATCACCTCCGCCTGTTCCTCGACGGTGAGCCGTCGGTGCGCGCTGCCTTGCGCGACGCACTGATGCTGGGTGTGAAGGCGGCCTACGTCGAGTCCGACGGCGATGGCCGCTGGCGTCGGCTGGATACCGTGCCGCTCAGCCCGGTTGGCTTCGCCGACAACGAGGCGCTGATCGATTTCCCGGCGCGATCGCATCCGGCCTATCGTCTGCTGACCGAACTGTTTGCCTATCCGGAAAAGTTCGGCTTCGTCGACCTGCACCTGCCTGCACTCATCGCCAGTGCGAGTCGTCGCTTCACCCTGCACCTGGTGCTCAACGCGCAGGGGCGGGACCGCAACGGCTCGATGGTGCTGGAGGAGCTGGGGCCGCATAACCTGCGCCTGGGCTGCACACCCATCGTGAACCTGTTCAAGACCAGCGGAGAGCCGATCCGGGTCACCCATCGCACGGTCAACTATCCGGTGCTGGCCGACGCGCGTCGCGCGTTCGCCCATGAGGTGCATTCGATCGATTCGGTACACCGCATCCGGCAGACCCCGCAGGGCGAGCTGATCCAGGCCTTCCGCCCGTTCTATTCGCTGCAGCACGGTGAAGATCCCGAGCGCACCGGCCAGTACTGGGTGGCGCGCCGTGATGAGGACGTCGCGCGGCAGAGCCCGGGCTTCGAGACGGAAATCAGCTTCGTCGACCTGGGGTTCAATCCGGTGTTGCCGCAGACCGATACCGTCAGCCTGGAGCTGACCTGCAGCAATCGTGACCTGCCCAACCAGCTCGCCTTCGGCGTGGCTGGCGGCGACCTGAGCATCGAGGGCGGCAGCCCGGCCAAGGCGATCAGCCTGCTGCGCAAGCCGACCAAGCCGCTGCGCTTCCGCCATGGCCGCAATGCAAAGTGGCGCCTTATTTCCCATCTTTCCCTCAACCAGCTTTCGCTGACGGCCAGTGGCCTGCCCGCGCTGAAGGAGATGCTGCGCCTGTACGACCTGTCGGGCAGCAACGTCTCGGCGCGCCAGATCGACGGCATCCTCGAGCTGGAACAGACCCCGGTCACCACCTGGATGCACGGCCGCCAGTTCGCCTCGGTGGTCCGTGGCCTGGAGATCCGGTTGACCCTCAATGAAGCCCATTTCGTGGGTACCGGTGTGGCCGCCTTCGCCCAGGTGATGGACCACTTCTTTGCACTGTACGTGCATGCCAACAGTTTTACCCGACTGGTGCTGGTGTCCAGCGACAGCGGGGAGGAGATCGTCCGATGCCCAGCGCGCAGCGGCGAATCGATCCTGGCGTAGCCCAGCAGCTGCTCGCCGAGCCCCACCGCTTCCAGTTCTTCCAGGCGGTCCGGGTCCTTGAGCAGGTGTTCCAGCGGCAGGGCGTCAGGCCCGGCCAGGCCGTGCCCATGCGGGTGCGCTTCCGCAATTCGCTCTCGCTGGGCTTCCCGGCCACCGAACTCTCGGCCGAGGGAGAGGTCTATTCGCTGCAGGGCGACCGGCTTCAGGGGCAGGAGGCGATCGAGGAAGCACTGCACGGCGAGACACTCGCCGAAGTGCACCTGACCCCGCAGTTCATGGGCCTGCTGGGTACCGCCGGCGCGTTGCCGCTGCACTACACCGAAACCCTGCAGCTGCGCGAGCTGTACCAGCGCGATCGCACTGCACGCGCCTTCCTGGATATCTTCTCCAGCCGCGCGGTGTCGCTGCACTATGCTGCCTGGAAGAAGCATCGCCTGGCCATGCAGTACGAACTGGACCGGCGCGAGCGTTTCTTGCCGCTGGTGCTGTCGCTGCTCGGCATGGGCATGAGCGAGCTGCGCGATCGCCTGCACGAGGGCAAGGGCGACATCTTTGACGAAGCGGTTGCCTACTACGCCGGTGCGGTGCGCCAGCGGCCGGTGTCGGCAGCGCTGATGCAACGCGTGCTTTCGGACTACTTCAAGGTGCCACTGCACGTGGAGCAGTTCGTCGGCGCGTGGTACCGGGTGCCGACGGGGCAGGCAACCCGCCTGGGCCAGGCCAACGCCGTACTTGGCGCCAGCGCGTTGGCCGGCGACCGGGTCTGGCAGCGCGACCTGCGCCTGCGCCTGCGCATCGGCCCGCTGCGCCGCGATCAGTTCGATGATTTCCTGCCCGGCGGCAGCGCTGCCGAAGCATTGGCCAAATGGCTGTCGCTGTTGACCGGCGGCATTCTTGAATACGAAGTACGGCTGGTGCTGCGTGCCGAGGATGTGCAGGGCAGCGCACTCGGCAGTGGCGGTGGCGTCCGCCTTGGCTGGGACAGCTACCTCTGCACCCAGCCGCAGGTGACTTCGCGTGAGGACACCACCTATGGCATCCACACGCTGCAATGACAACCTGCCGGTGGCCGTCGCGCCGCCGGCCCCTGAACGGTTCCAGCAAGGAGTGCGCGTTTCCGCATGAGCATCAACCTCAAAACCCTGATCAGCAAGCTGGACGACACCTGCCGCCAGGCGGCCGAGCGGGCCGCGAACCTGTGCATGGCGCGCGGCAACTACGAGGTGGACCTGGAACATTTGTTCCTGGCGCTGCTCGAGCAGCCACAGAGCGATTTCGTGTTGATCGCACGCCGCAGCGGGATCCTGCCCGAGTCGCTGGAGCGCGATCTCAACGACGAGATCAGCCAGTTCAAGAACGGCAACAGCCGCACGCCGGTGTTTTCCCAGCACATTCCCAAGCTGTTCGAGCATGCCTGGCTGATCGCATCGCTGGATTCGGAAACCACCCGTATCCGCAGCGGCCACCTGCTGCTGGCGCTGCTGACCGAGCCCGACCTGGCGCAGCTGGCCTACCGCGGCTCGAAGCTGTTCGTACGCTTCAAGCGCGATGAACTCAAGCACGACTTCGCCAAGCTGACCGAAGGTTCGCAGGAAGCCGGGCAGACGGTCCGCTTCGCCGACGCTTCGGCAACCGGCGAGCCGGCCGAAGGCGACGAGGTGGGGGCAGGGGAGGCCAAGGGCGGCCTGTCCAAGACCCCGGCGCTGGACCAGTTCACCACCAACCTCACCCAGCGCGCACGCGAGGGCAAGATCGACCCGGTGATCGGCCGCGACGGCGAGATCCGCCAGGTGGTCGACATCCTGATGCGCCGGCGCCAGAACAACCCGATCCTCACCGGCGAAGCCGGCGTCGGCAAGACGGCCGTGGTCGAGGGCCTGGCCAAGCGCATCGCCGACAAGGACGTGCCCGATGTCCTGCAGGGCGTCGAGCTGCACACCCTGGACATGGGCCTGCTACAGGCCGGTGCCAGCGTCAAGGGCGAGTTCGAGAACCGCCTGAAGAACGTCATCGATGAGGTCAAGAAGAGCCCGCATCCGATCATCCTGTTCATCGACGAAGCGCACACGATGATCGGTGCCGGTGGCACGGCCGGCCAGAACGACGCGGCCAACCTGCTGAAGCCGGCACTGGCCCGCGGCGAGCTGCGCACCATCGCAGCTACCACCTGGAGCGAGTACAAGAAGTACTTCGAGAAGGATGCCGCCCTGGCGCGGCGCTTCCAGGTCGTCAAGGTGGAGGAGCCCACCGAAGCACTGGCTGCCGCCATGCTGCGCGGCATGGTCGGGCTGATGGAGTCGCACTTCAACATCCGCGTGCTGGACGAGGCCGTGACCGAAGCCGTGCGCCTGTCGCACCGCTATATCAGCGGTCGCCAGCTGCCGGACAAGGCGGTCAGCGTGCTCGACACGGCCTGCGCCAAGGTGGCGCTGGGGCAGAGTGCCACGCCGGCCATCATCGAAGACACGCGCAAGCACCTGGATCGACTGCACGCCGAGATCAGCGCGCTGCAGCGCGAATCCGCCGGCGGCAGCGACCATGGCGAGCGCCTGGCGGAACTGCATGTCCAGCAGAGCGAAGCGCAGGCGGTACTGGCCAGCAACGAAGAGCGACTGGGCCGCGAAAGCGACCTGGCAACGAAGATCGCCGCACTGCGCCAGCAGCTGGAGCAGGGCAGCCCGGAACCGGTCGAGCGCGATGGCGCTGCCGATGACGCCGACGGTGATGTCGCCGTCGCCAAGCCTGCCGCCAAGCGTGGCAAGGCGGCGCCCGTGCAGTCGCCGCAGCATGCCGAGCTGGCACGCCTGCAGGCCGAGCTGCGCGAGCTGCAGGGTGAGACCCCGATGGTGCCGTTGCAGGTGGATGGCACGGTGGTGGCCGAAATCGTCTCTGCCTGGACCGGTGTTCCGCTGGGCCGCATGGTGAAGGACGAGATCCGCACGGTGCGCACGCTGGGCAACCTGCTGGTTGAACGCGTGATCGGCCAGGACCACGCGCTGGATGCCATCGCCCAGCGCGTGCGTACCGCCACGGCCCGGCTGGAAGACCCGAACAAGCCGCGCGGCGTGTTCATGTTTGTGGGCCCGTCCGGTGTCGGCAAGACCGAAACCGCGCTGGCCCTGGCCGACATCCTGTACGGCGGCGAGCGCAAGCTGGTCACCATCAACATGAGTGAATACCAGGAAGCACACAGTGTGTCCGGCCTGAAGGGTTCGCCGCCGGGCTACGTCGGCTACGGCGAGGGTGGCGTGTTGACCGAAGCGGTGCGCCGCAACCCGTACAGCGTGGTGCTGCTCGACGAAGTCGAGAAGGCGCATCCGGACGTGCTGGAAATGTTCTTCCAGGTGTTCGACAAGGGCGTGATGGATGATGCCGAAGGCCGCGAGATCGACTTCCGCAACACGCTCATCATTCTCACCTCCAACATCGGTTCCTCGCAGATCATGCAGGCCTGCCTGAACAAGCCGGCCGAGGAGATCCCTGCGGCCGACGCGCTTGGCGAGGCCCTGCGCCCGGTACTGATGCGTACTTTCAAGCCGGCCTTCCTGGGCCGCCTGAAGGTCGTGCCGTACTACCCCATCAACGATGACGTGCTGGTGCAGATCATCACGCTCAAGCTCGGTCGCATCCGCGACCGCGTCATCGCCAATCACAAGGCCACCTTCAGCTGGGACGACAGCCTGGTGGAGGCCGTGCTTGCACGTTGCACCGAAGTGGACTCGGGTGCGCGCAACGTTGACCACATCCTCAATGGAACCCTGCTGCCGGAGATCGCCGAAAGCGTGCTGGCAGCAATGGCCGAGGGGAACCGGATCAACGCCATCAAGGTCACCGCCGGCAAGAAGGGTGACTTCAAATACAAAGTGTCATGACACTGAGCAAAAGGAGAACGCTGATGGAATTCTTTGGATTTGACCGCGAAGCAGCCCTGAACCACTGCGACAGCCTGGAACTGGGCCTGGGTCGTGAGCTGGACCGCGTCCGTTCGTGGAACCGGCTGCGCCCGGAACACGTGATCGAACTGCTGGACACCGCTGTGCCGGCTGCCCGCCAGGACGCCCGCAACATCGCTGCCCAGATCAGCCGCGGTTCCTGGCGCATCCACATGGATGCCCCGGTCGTGGGCAAGCCGCAGCTGGTGAGCAATGCGCGTGAAGTGCAGATCACCGCCGGTGGCCGCGACTATCGCCTGAAGATCAGCGAGGGCGTGCGCCTGCAGCTGGAAGAGATCGTCCAGGCCGCCTGATCGTCGTGCGTGCCTGCGGCCCGGGAGGGGCGCAGGCCGCGCGGCACGGGAAGCGGAGGCAACCGATGCGCATGTCGCATGCAGACCACCTAGAAGTTCGGGACGTCGGGGAAACACCATGGACCTGGTAAACAACCTGCGGGCGGCACTGGCTGGCCCGTCGCACGCACAACGCTTCCTGCGGCTGCATACGTCGCTGGGAGTCGACGTGCTGGTGGCCGAAACCCTTGATGGCGTCGAGCAGATCGACGGCATCGGCTTCCAGTGGACGATCACCGCGCTGTCGCTGGATGCGGGCCTGTCGTTGGCGCCGCTGATCGGGCAGGGCGCGCTGCTGCAGCTGCAGCAGGCCGATGGCAGCGTGCGGCCGCTGCACGGGCGCATCACCGCCGCCGAACGCCTGGGCAGCAATGGCGGCCTGGCGCGCTATCGCCTGCGCCTGCAGCCCTGGCTGGCCTTCCTGTCGCAGCGGGTGGACAGCTACGTTTTCCACGACAAGACCGTGGTCGAGATCGTCGAAGACCTCTTCGCCGATTACGGCGCGTTGGCGCCGGCCTGGCGCTGGTCGCTGGGCGATGCCAGCCGGTACGCGCGGCGCAGCCTGACCACCCAGTACCAGGAAAGCGACCTTGCCTTCATCCAGCGCCTGCTGGCCGAAGAAGGCATCTACTACTGGTTCGAGCATGCCGGCGAGCCCGGCGGCGCGGACTTCGGCACGCACACGCTGGTGCTCGCCGACCACAGCCACGACACCGCCGAGCTGGGCGTGGTGCGTTTCCATCGCCGCGACGAGAGCGAGCGCAGCGACAGCGTGCAGCAGTGGTCCATCGCCAAGCGCTGGCGGCCGGGCAAGGTCGAGCGTGCCACCTGGGATTACCGCACCCTGGAGTGCCGCCAGGCCAGTGCCGAGGCCGGGCAGGGCAACGACCTGGGCATCGTCGACCGTGACACCTGCGGCCCGTATGGCTGGCAGGACAATGCCCGTGGCCAGCGCCGCGCACAGCAGCATCTGGATGCGCTGCGCGTGCGCGCGCAGACCATCGACGGTGCCGGCCAGTGGCGCGTGCTGGCGCCCGGCGCACGATTCGGGCTGTCGCAGCACCCGCAGGTAGGCGAGGACGCAAGTTTCCTGTGCCTGTCGGTGCGGCACCAGGCGCGCAACAACCTCGATGCCGAGGTGTTTGATGCGCTGGAGAAGACCCTGGGCCCGGCCAGCGTCGCGGCCCCGGCACTGCCCGGCGCACTGTCCGGGATGGCCTATGGCGATGCCCCCGGCGAGGTGTCCACCGCGTTCTACGACAACCGCTTCGTGGCCATTCCGGCTGAGGTGGTCTATCGCCCGCAGACCGAGGATGGCCACGGCGCGCACCTGCATCCGCGGCCGACGATCACCGGCACGCTCAGCGCGATCGTGGTCAGCGATGGCGACCCGCTACTGTCCGACCGCGATCACCGCATCAAGGTGCAGTTCCCCTGGCAGCGCGGCGGCAACGCCAGCAACGGCCTGGCCCACCCGGGCGGCTACGACAACGCCCCGGCCAACGGCGGCGCTTGGACCTGGGTGCGGGTGATGACCCCGTGGGCCGGCGACAACTGGGGCGGCGTGATGCTGCCACGGCGCGGGCAGGAAGTGCTGGTGGCGTTCCTGGAAGGCGACATCGACCGTCCGGTGGTGGTCGGTGCGGTCTACAACGGCCGTGGCCAGCAGGATGCGCAGCACAACCAGATCACCGGCGGTGGCGGCAATGCCACCGGCAACGCGGCGGCGTGGTTCGAGGGCAATGACCACGCGGCGGTGTATACCGGCTTCAAGAGCCAGGCGCTGGCCGACAGCCAGGGCGGCACCGGCGGCTACCAGCAGCTGCGCTTCGACGACACGCCCGGGCAGGGCCGTGCCCAGCTGTCCACCACCCAGCACGAGACCAC